>CAYOTQ010000106.1:3309-5925 GCA_964406915.1 uncultured bacterium | reverse complement strand
TGAAGGCTCTTTTGCCAGCGTTGATGAAAATGATCATTTTTTACAAAGCGATAATCCTCTTATTCGAGAGTTTTTAAACAACGCCTTTGTTGACCAAAAATATGTATCATTATTTCAGACATTTAAAAGAGATATAAACCATCATGCCTGAGAGTATAAAAAATATTGCGATTGGCTCTATAGTCTGCGTTGCTCTTGCACTGCTCGTATGGATCCTTCTGTTTTTGCACCCTTCATTTGGCGATGCCGGAAGGCTTTTGCATGTTCGCTTTGCGAATGTTGAAAAAATCTATGTAGGCTCACGCGTTACCTATGCAGGAAAACCTGTTGGCAAGATTACTGATATTACCATGCTTCCGGAAAATCTGCGTGTCAGTGACAATGGAGCTCTTTATGTCTACGATGTGACGATGGCCATCGACTCTCATATCAATGTCTATAGCTGTGATGAAATTACTGTCGGTACATCTGGACTCATGGGCGAGCGCTTTATTGCTATCATTCCGCAAAAAGCACCTCCTGGTGCGCCAGCACGCCTTCTGACTCCTGATGATGTCCTCTATGCAGCTCAGGCGCCTTCAGCAGAAGATACCTTCGTCCAGCTCAATAAGGTAATTGGGCAAACAGAATCTGCAATGAAAGATGTAGCCGGTATTCTTACCGAAAACCGAGCCAACATGCGTGCGACTATCGCGTCGTTAAAAAGCACATCACAAAATTTAGATACCATCGTCTCTTCACTTGTCAGTGGCGACGGTTCGCTTGGGAAATTGCTTGACCGAGATGATTTTTATCTCAAGACCCTGTCGTTGATTGAGAAGTGCGACCTGTTGATGCAAGATGTAAATCACTATGGGCTGCTCTTTCATCTTGACAAGAGTTGGCAAAGAGAGAGAAAAAGAAGACAACAAGAGGCACAACCCTCAAACGAAACGGCAGCAGCCATTGGAGAAAAGTAAGGAGAGCATGGAGCTACAGTCCCCCGTTCCTCAATCCCCTATTCCTCAGCTTGAAAAGGGCACCTTTTTGATCGCAAGTCCTGAGATTGAAACGGGAATGTTTTTCCGTGGCGTCATTCTTCTCTGTGAGCATAATAGCAGTGGTTCCTTTGGGATTTTGATCAATAGACCCCTGGATTTGGAGCTGCCGGAGGAAATCATCAATCTCAGTACTGTGGCCAACCCAAATGTTGGAATCCGTGCAGGCGGGCCTGTGCAGACCAACCAAATGATGCTCCTTCATACGAATGAAGAAAATGCCCAGCACACACTCAACATTTGCCCAGGAGTCTATCTTGGCGGTGACTTGCAGTTTTTGCAAGATATGTTGGCAAATGAGGCAGGGCCTGCCATTCATCTTTGTTTCGGGTATGCAGGCTGGTCAACCGGACAGCTAGAACGTGAATTTTTAGATGGCAGCTGGTATATCCACCCGGCAGATAAGCACTATATCTTCCAGACACCACACGATAAACTCTGGCGCACGCTCCTTAGGGACATGGGCGGCAAATATGCCACATTATCTATGATCCCTGACGATCTATCAGTCAATTAATAGAGCTCTTTCCAAACCAAATTCCGCGCCTCTGTTAGTGCCTGTGCCAGCCCTTTCCCGATTAGTTAGTTCTTCGAGCCATTCTAATTTCTCGTGGATCAATTTGTTGGGACAACACGAATAGAAACTGTAGTCAGATGCCTACTGGCACTATTGCCGAGGAGGTGGCTATCTTCACTTTCTAAGCCAAGGTTCTTCACTTGGCGTAAATAAATGGGTTTTTCGTCCTTCTTAGCATCTTGTATGTTAAGAGAGGGAACTTGGCATAGTTCGGAAAGCCCTGGAATATTATCGGAATAAGAAAGATGGGCGTTGCCCACTAAGGCGACGTATTTGCCTGCGTGCTTCTCATGATCGATAATGAGTTTGGCCGGCACATTCATCCCAATTGCACGCTTTGGGCCTTGGCTGCCTTCCATTTTTTGGCGTCCCAGACATTGCGCTGCCGACGTCTCGATACCGACAGGGCGAATGCCATGATTCACCGCCGCTTGCACGAGGCCAAAATAATTTTGTGGCACACTTCCTCCAAATCCAGTTGTGAGAAAGGTTTTAAGGAAGGGAGACGCTTGCTTGGTATGATAAAAAGCGTCTAATTCTTCTTGTAACGTGTCATAGCAGCAATGTTCTAAAAAGAGGTTTTTTACGCCGAGGGCAGACAAATGAGGCATCTGCTGTATTAAAACCTGTTTTGGGCTAAGATGTCTGTGGACTTCTCCAACCACAACTCCTTGATGCGAATGGAGAAGATGGCCAAGTAAGTTTGCTATGTCTTCTTTTGATCCAGAAAAGTCAGGATACTCTGGAAGAGGACAGGCAGGAGGTGGGTTGATATTGAAGATCCCTAATTTTGCCCTCACATTCTTGAATTCTGCATCAGCATCAATTAAAAATTTACCGCATAAATTTTTTTGAGAAAGGTGGCTATCACCCATGTCATAATCAAATGACGTATCGCCAAAATAATTCCGTGGCTGCAGATAAGGGCGTAACTCATTGCGAATGCAGCACCAGGTGTCAATTTCATATCGTGTATGATACACATGTAGGTGATCGCCATCT
>CAYOTQ010000106.1:0-3299 GCA_964406915.1 uncultured bacterium | reverse complement strand
GAAAGATATTGATCTTATATCCCTGCTCACGTATAGCCTTTATTATGCTGAGCAACTGGCTGGTTGCAGATTCTGGCGCATAACAGGTTAATACTTCATACACTGCTCGTTTCTGGATGACGTTTTCAAAAGCTTTTTTTGTGGATTGATAGAGAGCAATAGGCCTTGTACCTGTTAGCGCGGCGTTCCAGGTACCGCAAACTTTTGCATAATCGATTGGATAGATATAAGAAGAAAAGATTTGAGCGATGGTCCGGACGACGAGCCATAGACGATGCAGGAGGTTGTACCGTTTTTCAAAAAGGCCAAGGAGTTGGTATTGTCTTCCATCGGGACCTATTTTCGTTGGTTCCAGCCCCTCTGTTGGCATAATAGAGGGATATTGTCCAATTTCTTCCGACTCTGTAAATTTTACTTTCACCATTACTAACCTTAATTCACAGTTAAAACCATTTTTTGCATAAGAGCGATTATAACATTTTTATTTAAAAAAACAATTTATTTCCTGTGAGTTAATTTGATTCTATTGAAATAAGGATACAAACTATGTTACAACGGACACAATATTTAAAATAGGTGTTTATTATGTATGCCATATTTGAATCATTACAAAAAAATGTTTGTAGCATTTTGTACACAGTGTATTCAGAATCTGTGATATGGGGAAGCCATTCCATACAATGGATCCGCACTAGATTATCCGGTACTACGCAAAAAGTTGCAAAAATTCAAACCAATTTGGCAAAGGATCGCCCAGCTTGGGTGCCCCAAGCTGTTGTTTCCGAAAGAGGAACATTAGGCGCAGGTCATTTCTTTAGGAATAATGAGACTCTGCCATCTACCCTCTCCACCCAAGAACGAGAGGAGCGGCTCAAGTGGTTCTTTAGCCAACGCAAATTCCCCCCGAGATCCCTCAGCATTGATACGTGGAGGAAGGTCAAAGTTGACGAAGGCAGTGATTCTGAATTTCCAACCCAAGATGGTTTTGCTATTACACTAAGCGCTCGTGCGGCCCATATTATGTGTTATCTTCCTGACAATGTACTTATTGACATTGAAGAATGCCAGTCGACTCGTTTACATGTTGACGATAACTCCATTATTATAGGCATCTATCCCGATGGAAAGACCATGATTCAACAGCAGGCGGTACGTGGTTGCGGAGCGGCCTGCGCTGCCATGTTGATAGAAGATCATGGCAAAACTTCTAATGCGAAGTCTATAAAGGAGACGAATTTAGCCACCGACAAAAAACTGCTAGGATGGCTACAACAAGCAGGTTTAAAAGGGCGTACAGCTAAGGTAAATGCAACCATTAAAGATATTGAGAGCTTTATTAACCAATATGGCTCTATTGCAGTGACAGTTTACGGGATTGGCTTACACGAGATTATTATAGACAGTATACAGGCAAACCGGGCCACTATCCGCGATCCCTTTCATGGCTGGCGTATCACTATTGGGGCAGATGAACTCCTTAAACAGCTAAGTGCAAAAAGTCAATTTGAAACATCGTCGGCAAGATTTACGGCTAGCTCAACTTTTACGGCTATCTACGTTGCAAAATCCTGAGCCATCGAAGAGAACGATAGACTCCGGATCACGTTGCCTGGAATTACATATTAAAACGGGTTGTCATCCGGAAGGTTTGTATGCCGAATGGCAAACTGATCAGCAAGATGCTCGCCAAGCAAGCGCACACCTATCCTCTCTGTTGCTGCATGGCCAAGGGCAATAAAGTTGATCTTCTCTTCAAATGCCTGGTGCCATACAGGCTCATCGTAAGTGCCGGTGATAAAGCAATCTACCCCAACTTTGACAGCCTCTTCAAGGCATTTGTATGCCCCGCCAGAGACAAGAGCGGCACTTTTGATGACTTTTGGCCCGCCAAAAGCACAGTGAGCCGGGTGATTATAGAAGCGCTCCAGCTGTTTTTTGAATGTTTCTCTCTCAGTAGGTGGGCAGGTTCCTTGCACACCAAAAGGAGTGCCATTGAACATCCCAAATGGCGCCAAATCACTCCACCCAAGCGCTTTTGCACAGGGCCAATTATTGCCGAGCTGTTGATGTGCATCGAGAGGAAGATGATACGCAAAGAGATTGATGCCGGCCTCAAGCAAGATTGCCAGCTTTTGCTGCAAACTTCCGGTCACTCGTACGTCGCTCCCTTTTAAAAAAAGGCCGTGATGGACAATCAGAGCGTCTGCGCCAAGCCGTGCGGCGCGCTTGATATTCTGCAAGCTTGCCGTCACACCGGTGGCAATGTGGGAAATACGAGATTTACCCTCTACTTGCAACCCGTTAAGACAACGGTCCTGGAAGCGTTCGGGCTCCAGCAGCTGATCGAGGTAGTACGAGAAGTTTCTGATTTGGCATGTCATATACCAATAAATAGCACAATAGTAGAATATTTTTCTACAACCTGTACGACAGCGCCCACTCTTTCAGTTCTTCCGGAAGATATTCTCTCCACCTCACCCCTTGCTGTATGCGGTAGCGTGCAAACTCGTGAGGCCATTTGTCTTTCTCTAGCTGAAGTAACCAACTCAATTCCGCACGCTCATCATTGGAGAAAAATTCTTGAGGCAAGAGATCTGGGTTTGCCACTTTTTCAATCATATATTTACAAGAACGAGACATAAGATCTTCCGCTTTCAAACACAATTGCAATTCGTCTACCGGCAGCGGCTGCACGCGTGGGAGAAAAAGGCGCAGAAGCCAATCTTTTGAGGACTCGGCAAGCGAGATCTTTGAAAACATATCTCGAAGATATGCAACCGCACTTTTTGGATCTTGTTTGTCACAGGCAAAAATAGATGCTGTAAAGTACATCTTGAATATTCGCATCTCTTCAGAGTCATCATCTTTGATTTGAAGAAGTGTGTGTATCTGCTCTCTTTCTTCATTAGAACCATCTCTTAAGACTTCGATATGAAGAGATAACGCATCCATCTGAGAATCATCAAGTCCCTGGCATATTTGCCGCAGCAGTGATTTGGCCGCTTCATTTCGCGACTGTTTATAAAAATCAAAAAGCAGGTTCACAAAAGCTACCTTCTGATTCTCTGTAAAAGCTTCTAACGGCATCTCTTCTAAAGGCAAAACTGCAAGAATCTGCAGCTTTTCATGATATCGCGTTTCATCGGAAATAAGAAAATCCAGGCATTCATTCAAGAGATCCTCTTGCAAATCGGGAGCTAGCCGAATCAAATATTGGAAGTTTTTTGAGTCCCGGTACATAGAAATCATAAGAGGCACTGCTCGCCTAGAAGCCCTTGCAGTCTCTATGATCCCCTGAC
>CAYOTQ010000105.1:0-5928 GCA_964406915.1 uncultured bacterium | reverse complement strand
TTTTGCAAACCAGTGTACGCTGCGCGCGCATTTTTGCAAATAATTTCTCACATAAGCTGCTGCTACTTCTCTTTTGCGGTACTATTTTTTCTTGTTGTACACTTCCTTTTTTACACTTCCTTTTTTACACATCCTCGTTTCAGCCTTGCTTACGTCAAATTTCCTTGATTCAAAACAGCAAGTGGCATATGAAAGACGGTACTTAGCAATGGTTTGAGGTTGTGATCTGGAAAATAGGGCTCTTTTTAATTCGTCGTCTTTTCATCGCTATTTTGGCGGTGTTTGCCCTGGCCTCCGCTACCTTTTTCCTCACACGCCTCATTCCCGGGGATCCTTTTGCGGAAGAACAGACGATGCTGCCGGAAACCCTCGCTGCTCTGAGGCACCATTATGGCCTTGATGACCCCCTCTTTGTCCAGTACATCCGGTATCTCAAAGGGATTGCTACATTAGATCTTGGCCCTTCTCTCAAATATCCTTCCGAAACTGTCAATCAGATCATCATCAATGGTTTTCCCTTATCAGCAACACTTGGGCTGGAAGCGCTGCTGCTTGCTATTCCCTTAGGGCTTCTTCTTGGCTCTTTTGCAGCGCGTTATAGTAGAGGATGGGCCAATGTAGGAGCGGTATCGATTACGGTATTTGGAGTTTCTGTGCCGAGCTTTGTCTTGGCTACGAGCCTGCAGTTTCTCTTTGCCATTTATTTCCCTCTCTTTCCTGTCGCTAGATGGGGCAGCTTTTGGCATACAGTGCTTCCTGCAACAGCCTTAGCAATCGGCCCCGCCTGCTTCATTGGACGGCTGCTCAGAGCCAGCATGCTCGAAGTCTTTTCCATGCAATATATACAGACAGCGCGCATGAAGGGGCTGCCTGAAAGCAAAATATTGTGCATCCATGTGTGGAAAAATGCGATCTTGCCTGTGATTAGCTATTTGGGTCCTGTCACAACAAATGTCTTAGTCGGCAGTTTTATTGTAGAAAGAGTCTTTGGCATTCCGGGCTTGGGTCAATGGTTTGTCAATAGCGTCATTAACCGCGACTATCCAGTCATTGGAGGCCTGACACTTCTATATAGCGCGCTTCTGATTGCTGTGCATACGGCTATTGATCTGCTCGTCGCCCTGCTTCATCCTTCTACTGCACAGACAATGCGAGGTGAAGCATGAAAGAGCCTACCTCACATGTAAAAGAGCAGATAGATCTCGCAGGCGACCTCTTTACTCCTCTCTCTTTCGAAGAAAAATTGGCATGCAGCGCCCAATATACTCCTACTGAGTATTCGAAAAAACCTATCTGGAGACTAGCTCTGGAGCATAAGAGCATCCTTGTCGCCAGCCTTCTTCTTCTCTTCATCCTCTCTGTCGCTCTCTTCGGCCCACTACTAAGCCCCTACTCTTTTGAGGAGACCACTCTTGCCAATAAGAACCTCCCCCCCTCCCTCAGTCATATCTTTGGCACAGACGATTTAGGACGAGATCTCTTTACCCGTGTCTGCCACGGCCTGAGAGTCTCGCTCTTTGTAGGGCTTCTTGCCGCTGGCATCGACCTTCTCATTGGTGTCTCCTGGGGAGTGACTGCTGGATTTATTGGAGGCTGGGCAGACCAGGTGATGATGCGGGCTGCCGAGATGATATATGGCTTTCCTTACCTCATCTTTGTGATCCTCGTCTCTTCAATCTTGGGCCCAGGCTTTACCTCTATCATTGCTGCCATGGTGATGATTGGATGGATCCAGATGGCGCGTATTTCCAGGCAGCTTGTCATCCAAATCACAAAAAGTGAATATGTTACCGCTGCCATTTCCCTCGGAGCTTCTCCATTTGGAATTGTAAGGCGCCATATTCTACCCAATATTACGGGCCCTATTGTAGCTGTTGTCATGCTTACGATTCCGCAAGCGATCTTTGTAGAGGCCTTTTTAAGCTTTCTTGGCATTGGCATCCAGCCTCCTGTGGCAAGTCTTGGCTCACTTGTGAGCGATGCTATGGGATCGATGCGCTACTATCCGTGGAAACTGTTTATTCCAGCATCTACCATTACGCTCTCTATTTTTGCCTTTAACCTCTTGGGTGATGGGATACGAGACCTTCTCGATCCTCAGACACGCCTCTATCTGAAGCAGGCCAACAAATGAAGCCTCTTCTGGAGATAAAAAATCTTACAGTATCAATCGAAGATTCTGCTATTATCGAGGATATCAACTTGACGCTCTTTCCTCATGAGACACTGGCGCTTGTCGGTGAGTCTGGATGTGGCAAGAGTGTAACCGCACAGGCAATTATCGGTCTTTTTCGAGCCAGCAACATGCGCATTCGAAGTGGGCAAATCCTCTTTTGCCATCAAAATTGCTCCCAAGATTTGGCGACCCTATCACCCGCGGCCATGCGTGCACTGAGAGGAACAGAAATTTCCTTTATTCAGCAAAACCCTCTCAGCAGCCTCAACCCCACGCTTACAATTGGCTATCAGCTCATGGAAGCGATGTCGCCGCGCCTCTACCCTTCCCATAGTGAACGCTACGCCGCTGCTTTGGACATGCTCTCTTCTGTTGGCTTTTCGGATAGCGCCGTTCGTTTTTCCAGCTACCCTCATGAACTTAGCGGCGGCATGAGACAGCGTGTCTTGATTGCAATGGCGTTGATTAACCGCCCAAAAATCCTTATCGCTGATGAGCCCACAACTGCCTTGGATGTGACTATACAGGCACAAATTCTGGAACTTCTCCTCTCTTTGCAAGAAAAAACAGGGACCTCTATCCTCTTTATCTCGCATGATATGGGGGTTGTGGCTCGAATGGCCCACCGAGTAGCGGTCATGTATGCCGGAAGAATTGTCGAGATGGCAGATGCTCCCAACCTCTTTTACTCTCCCAAGCATCCCTACACACAAATGCTGCTCGCCTGCCTCAAGAGCTTGAGTATGTGTGAGCCTCCCAGATCCCACATCACAGGAGCGCCTCCACTACCCGGGCAATTCCAGAAGCTCTGCTCATTCTTACCCCGATGTCAGCATGCCATGAAAATCTGCAGTAAACAGCAGCCGTCGCTACTCTCCATAACCCCCTCCCACCAATGCTGCTGCTGGCAAGGAATCAAGCAAGGAGCTATCCATGATTCTTGATGAAATTGCCAGCCTTTTGCAAACAGATGCGACTCAAGAGCCCCTCTTTGAACTACGGAATGTAGGCATGGACTACAGGCTAGGCCGCTCCTCTTTTTCAGCGCTGAACGAAGTATCCCTCACTGGCTATCCGCAAGAGACTCTTGGCATCGTTGGAGAAAGCGGCTGTGGAAAGTCCACGCTTGCAAAAAGCGTCCTCTATCTTCAGCGTCCCACGAGAGGCCGCGTCTACTTTGATGGCCACGACCTTGGAAAAGTAGGGCCCAAGAAGATGCGCGCCATACGAAAAAATATGCAGATGATCTTTCAAGATCCTGATGCGTCGCTAAATCCACGTCTGAGTGTCTTTGAACATCTCAAAGAGCCTTTGGAAATCCACAATTTGGCCTCAAAAAAAAGCTTATCTGACAAAATAGAAGAGCTGCTGGCCATGGTAGGGCTTTCCTGGCAGCTGGCAGACAAGTATCCATATCAGCTAAGCGGGGGGCAAAAACAGCGGGTGAGCATTGCCAGGGCGCTAAGTGTCATGCCATCGCTGCTCGTCTGTGATGAGCCTCTTGCCTCTTTAGACATCTCTGTCAGCATGCAAATTGTGCAGCTGCTCAAAGAGCTGCAGCTGCACAAGAAGCTGTCGTATCTCTTTATCACCCATGATTTGACCTTCCTCAGGGCCATTGCCCACCGTATTGCAGTGCTCTACCTTGGCAACCTTGTAGAGCTAGCGCCAGCAGAGGCGCTCTTTCGTGCGCCCTTGCATCCATACACTCAGGGACTTATTTCCGCCATCCCTATACCAGACCCAGAAAAAGAGAGAAAAAAAGCACGGGTGGTGATATCTGGCGACATGCCCTCTCTGCTCTCGCCGCCTGGAGGCTGTCCTTTTCATACGCGTTGTCCCTTTGTACAAGAGGTGTGCCGGCATAAAAAGCCTGCCTTTCTAGAAGTAAAGCCTTGTCGTTTTGTGGCATGCCATCTCTACTGAAATGTAACAAGACGGCCACGCTTTTGATATTTTTTTTACCGAAACTGGCGTTATTTACTATTCTTTCGGCTTATCTGATGTGTCGTTTGAGGTGTCTGTCTTTGTAACGATGACACCGCGGATGAACTCTCGTCGTTTTTTCTGATCATGATCCAGTTTTTGTGGTTCTGTTGCGAATAAGAACATCCTGGCGACCGTATAGCGATTAACGTTGAGCTGTCCAAAAAATGAGGTAGGATTCAGCGTAGATTGCCCAATATTTGCAGCTACTTGCATGGTACGCGGGAGCATTTCAACATCTTTTGCCATGCTTGGCGGCATCCGTCCAGTAGCAAGAGGAATATTTGCTGCTGCAGGCGTTGTCACTAAGGGCGGTGCAGGAATCGCAGACGCCGCAAAAGAAAGATTCATACTTTTCCCTCCATTTGAAGCAATATTTTACCACAACGCTCCTTATTTTTCAATTTATTTTTATATTGACGAACGAGTAAGCAAACCAGCCAAGATGTATTTATTATGGCTGTTGCCGTCACGAATAGCTTCCAGGAGAGCGCAAATCCCCTCCTCATCTTGCCTTTGTGCCAGCGCAAAGTAGCATTCGACTAGCAGCCTGGCAGACTCCTGAAGAGTAAGTTCATATGCCGTCGCATTCCCCTTGACTGTCCAGGGGATAAGAGGTCGCACTTGAAACATTTCCTTATCTTGATGAGCGACAACAAAGCGCCGTACGGCCTCAACATATCGCCCAGGTTCGTTTAACCGAAACAGCGCAAGGGTACACCAGGTGCGAATAAAGGGAGCTCCAATACGAGACTCTTCTTCTTTTAAACAGGCAATCGCTTCAGGCGATCGTATATTTTCAAGAAGCCGTACAGCTACCGGAATAAGATCTCGTTGCTGAGAGGCGAAAATCTGGCGTACAATCTGCATAAACTGCGGCTGCGTGAGCTCTGCTGCCTGCGTAAGCACAGACTCACGAAATCTAAGTGACACTTCCATCCCATAAGGATTGTTAGCAAGCTGCAGTGATGATGAGGGCACCGCTTTCCATGCCTGAAAGGCGCCGCTAATAGAAAAGATGGGCACATAGGCATATTCTTTATGGGTGCTGATGAGGATCTCTGAGAGTACAGAAAGGCATTTTGGATCTTTTTTTTGCAGCAAGCTCAAAGCAGCATTAATGCGCACTGTTGGGTCGTGGTGATCTAGTAAAAAATAGAGACACTGTTCTGAGCCAGAAAGCTCTGCGAGAAGTTGAATGGCAAAGGGATTTCCTCCAAGCGCCGCCTCTTGTATTGACTGCTGAGGCCCCTTATCACCCAAACTGACGCAGGCGTAGTTGGCTGCAAGTGCCGCTGGAGACTCTTTATTGGCAGCTATGCGGCGCAATATTTCTTGAGAGGCTTCATCATGCAAGAGACCTGCTGCATAGGCACACGCTTCTTGCTGCTGCACGGAAGGCTCTTGCATCAACTTTCTGATTTCTGGCAAAAGATCATCTCGATGAGATCGTGCTAAAGCAAGCACGGCTTGCGTCCGTACAGCGACATCGGTATCAAATAAGAGGCGTCTGAGTTCATTCATCGCCGACTCGCTACCCTCCGTAGCAAACAGCTCTGCAAACAGAGGCCGAATTTCCGGAGGCACTTTAAGGCAAAGAGTGTCTATCTGGGGAAAAGCTTCCTTCATTCCCTTTTGCGCAAGCAAAAAAGCTGCCTCTAAGCGGACGAGCAGATAATCGGACTTCATCGCATCGAGTATGAGTTGATTTGACTGATCGGTATCGCTGCTGGCGAGCACAAAGAGGGCTGCCATCTGCTGCTCAG
>CAYOTQ010000104.1:0-5937 GCA_964406915.1 uncultured bacterium | reverse complement strand
ATACCATTCGGCCTTGTAGGTAGAATTCAAACCATGCACGTGCCACTCTTGCATGACAGTTCCGTCGATTGGTGAGCGTAGGCTAATTTTTCCATGACGTTTACGAAACTTTTGTACAAGATACCTGCCACCAAGAAAGGGCTGCATAGTAAAAGTATTTGCGAGCGTAAACTTCCTTCCAAATGAAATCTGGGAATCAAAAGTATAGTCGCCCGTAACAGAATGCGTTGAGCGGGAAAATTCTAGCGTACGTCTGCTGCCAAAAAAATCAGAGTCTTGCGCAAAGCCTCTCAGGACTGCTCCATAACCAATCGAGCCTTTGACGATATAGTCATTTTTATGGATGAGGGCGGTCAGACGGCTCATATAGATGTCAATATGTTTGTAGGTCAGCTCCGAAAGTGTGCTCGGATGTCCATGAGGGCCTGCCAATGTCCAAGCAAGCCGCTCGCGCTGCCAGCCTTGAGAGATCTCTACTTCTACAGCATCTGCCTGAAGAAACAGGCAGCAAAAAAGTGCAAGTACAAGAACGTACACAGGCTACTGCTGCTGGATTTTTTGAAAGTCCGCCACTTGGGCAAAAAGCTCTGTCACCTCTTGCAAAAGAGCAAGGCGGTTATGACGAATCTGCTCAGCATCATCCAAAATTTTTACTGTCTCAAACAATGTAGCAAGCTGCGGCTGCAGGTCAGCTAGCATACCAAAGGCTGTTTTGTACTCCTGATTTTTCACTGCTTGAGAATAGGGGGCGCGCTTTTGTTCTAGTGTCACATGCAGCTCTTTTTCTGCCGCTTCTTTGAGCAGTGGTGACGAGAGGCGGTGGCGGCTATGGCCGCTGATTTGCCCTTGGCAGCGTTTATGCACCTCTACAAGCTGGCAGAAGTTTTTGCTTTCTTTACGGAAAGTATGCAGGGCATTGAGCCTGCAAAGGACATCGTACAGGTCATCTGAACGGACAGAAAGACACGCCTCAATTTCATCCTTCGGATAGCCCATATCTTGCAAAATACCGCGTGCACGTGCTGTACAGTAGCTGATCACCTCCTCAACAAGAGCTGCTTTTTTGCTCTGTATATGCGCTGGAAAGAGGCTGAGTGATTGAGTAAGGATGGAAGCCAGCGGCAGTGTCATTTTTTTATCAAAAACGACACGCACCAACCCAAGGGCTTGACGCCTCAAGGCATACGGATCGCTCGAAGAAGTAGGCTTTAGGTCGAGTCCAAAAAAGCCTAAAAGGTTATCGATCTTGTCAGCAAGGCTCACTAAGACACCAGCTGCAGTTTGAGGCAGGGCCGCTTTTTCGCCCCGAGGCATCCAGTGTTCATCGATAGCGAGCGCAACTTCTTGAGGATATCCCTGTTCGGTGGCATAAATACGGCCCATTTGTCCTTGAAGCTCTGGAAATTCTCCTACCATTTCAGACGCAAGGTCTGCCTTACTCAGGAGGGCTGCCTGCTCTGCATATTCTTTGTGTGCGGCCGGCAAATAGGGATGCAGGAGATTTACAAGGGCAACTAAGCGCTTGACTTTGTCATACACGGTGCCAAGATCTTTTTGGAAGATGACCGATTTGAGCAGTTCATTATAGCTCTCGAGTGGTTTTTGAAGATCATATTCAAAAAGAAATTTTCCATCTGTCAAGCGAGCAGAGAGCACTTTGCGATTGCCTAAGAGAATGGAGGCAGTCGGGGTGACATTGCCGGTGATGATAAATTTATTAGTAAGGGAGCCATCTGGATTGGCAAGGGGAAAGTACTTTTGGTGCTCCACCATTTCTGAAATAAGGACCTCTTTTGGGACTTGCAAAAAGGAAGCATCAAATTCGCCAGTGGCAAGAAAAGGCTTTTCTACGAGATGTACGACTTCATGAGAAACCCGTTCTTTGACAAGCGCTTGGGCATGAGCGGCTGTTTCAAGGGCTTGCAATTGTTGCATGATGTCGTGATGGCGCTCTTTGCTATCCACCATTACTTGGTGCAAGCGAAGTGTGCTAACATAGTCACCTGCATGGGCAATCGGAAAGGCTGCAGGATCCAACTGTCTATGGCCATAAGAAACGCGGCCTGAACGAATAGGGCCGACATCAAAAGAGAGCTCCTGGTCATCAAGCAGTGCCACGACCCAGCGTATAGGTCTCGCATAGCTGATATCAAAATCTGCCCAGCGCATCTTTTTTGGAAAATCAATACCTAAAATAATTTGAGGAAGAAGTTTTTGCAAGAGCAGCGGAGTCTGGACAACTTGGGTCTCATGTTTGCCGTAGAGATACTCGATTTCCTTGAAGAGTTGGATTTCGATACAAGGACATTGTCCTGCACGTATTTGCTGCAAGTTGGCAGCCTCAAGGCCAAACGAGCGCAAAAATCCAATTCCCATCTGCGTGGGCATGCCAGAGGCGTCAAACGCGCTCTCAACACTCGGGCCTCTTTTTTCTACAGACTTTGCTTTTGAACGTAGATCCAGATCGTCTATAAGTATGGCCAGCCTGCGAGGCGTGCCGTAGGATTGCATACGAGAGTATCCAAGGCCTTCTTTATCAAGGAGCGCTTTGATTTGTCGTTCAAGACTAGCGCATCCCGCGGCGACAAAAGAAGCTGGCAGCTCTTCAGATCCGATTTCAAGTAAAAATTGTGTTTTTTCGCGTTCTGGCAAGAGTGTCGGAGCAGTAGGGGCTGCTGGAGGCTGTTTTTTTTCGGCGGGCCACTTATTGAGAAGGGGAAAGCCTTGTGCTTCTCGAGAAGCTAGATATCCCTTTGCGACCAGATGTGCCAAAGTACGAATTTTGGCAATATAGCTGGCACGCTCAGAGACAGAGATGACGCCTCGAGCATCTAAAAGGTTAAATGTATGAGACGCTTTTAGCACATAATCGTAGGCAACTAGAGGAAGCTTGCGCTCTACCATTCGTTTGGCTTCGCTCTGGTAGGATTCAAACTGCTGCAGCCAAAGTTGAGGGTCGAGTGCTTCAAAATTATGCTCTGTCCATTCCAGTTCGTTTTGTGCGTAAAGATCGCCGTAGGTAAGTTGGTCGTTCCATTGAATTTTTTTGAAGGAGTCTACCTTTTGCAGGTGCATGGCAAGTCTCTCAAGCCCATAGGTAAGCTCGCCAGTAATCGGTTTGAGAGATAGCTCTGCCATTGCCTGAAAGTAGGTAAATTGACTGCTTTCCATTCCATCTACCCATACTTCCCAGCCAAGTCCCCAAGCGCCAAGTGTTGGCTGTTCCCAGTCGTCATGGACAAATCTGATGTCATAATCAGAGAGGACAAAACCGATCGCCTGGAGAGACTCGAGGTAAAGATCCTGAATATCCACAGGAGCGGGCTTCAGAATGACTTGATATTGAAAATAGTACTGCATACGCACAGGATTGATCCCATAGCGGCCATCTTTTGGGCGGCGGCAAGGCTCTATATAGGCAGCTCGAAATGGCTCTGGGCCAAGACAGCGGAAAAATGTAGCTGGATTTGAGGTGCCGGCACCCTTTTCGAGGTCATATGGTTGGCAGATACAGCAGCCATGTTTGTCCCAAAAAGCAGTGAGTTTGGCTACAATCTCCTGAAACGTATACATGGGGAAAAAGTCCTTGTGAATGGAAAAACAGATACTTTGTGTGAATGCAGAAAAGTAGCTAGCAAAAATCGCTTTTGCTAGCTACGTGAATGGGCATCAAAAAAGAGACAAAATTAGACGCTCAACTCAGCAGCTGGTGCCGAAGCTTTGTCTGTCTGGTCGTCTTTTTTCATTTTCTTGTCAGAAGGGCATTGCTGATTGCAATCAGCTTGGCCTTGGTGTTGGTGTTGATTTGCAGTACCGCCAGCTAAGAGCATCTTCGCTTGAGAGTTTTGCATCTCTTCGTCGTTTTGTTGCTTTGCTTTGTCGGCATTTTGCATCTTGTTGTCGGCATCTTCTTTCGTAACAGTAGAAGAAGCGAGCAATTTCATCGCATTGCCGCTATCGCCCTTGTTGGGGTTATTGGCGTTGTTATCGGCATCTGCGTCAACTTGCGGTTGCTGCTGGTTGGCAGGATTTGCAGGTGAGTTAGTTGATGCAGCAAAAATTTGACTGATAAGAGCAAGAGAAATACCAGTGATAAGAAGCGAGCGCTTCATAAGGGGGGCCTCCATTTTGTAGGTTGAAAACATGAACAAATTCATACAATACATCAATAATTCTATGCAATCGGAAAGTGGTAATGAAAGAGCTGTTATGGTATACTTTCATCTGCAAAATTGCGGATAATTTGGGGCTTTGATTATTGATGAAGAAACAGCTACTGGGGCTTACAGTCGAAGAAATTCAGGAATGGTTTTTACAGCATGGAAAAAAAGAATTTCATGCAAAACAGCTTGTGGAATGGCTTTGGCAAAAACAAGAAACAGATTTTTCGAAAATGACAAATCTCAGTCTTGAGGTTCGCCAATTGCTCACAGATAGTTGTGAAGTGGGTGCTCTTGATCTTGTGCGTGTGCAGGAGTCTAGTGATCAAGAAACAGTAAAATTTTTATGGCGCCTTGCAGACGGGGCTCTTGTAGAGTCGGTGTTGATTCAGTCGTTTGAGCGACGTACCGTATGCGTCTCTTCGCAAGTAGGCTGTCCTGCGCGCTGTGCATTTTGCGCCTCCGGTAAAAAGGGACTCATACGAAATCTTGAAAGTTATGAAATAGTAGCGCAGGTCTATCAGATCAATCAGTGGCTTGCGAAAAGATCAGAACGCGTCAGCCATGTTGTGTATATGGGTATGGGAGAGCCTTTTCGAAATTATGAGACAGTCGTCAGGTCTATTCATCTGCTGACACATCCTCTTATGATGAACCTCTCACAAAGAAGAATCACGGTCTCTACGGTGGGTGTTGTTGAAGGGATTCGTCGCTTTTCCACAGAGGGGCTAAAGACCAATCTTGTGCTCTCTTTACATGCTCCCAATCAAAAAATACGGGAAAAAATTATTCCTTATGCTCGTCAATATAATTTAGAAGACATAATGAACGCGATGTGGGACTATGCAGCACTCACCAAGCGTGACGTGACCTTCGAATACACCCTGATTGCCGGCATCAATGACAGTCAAGAGCATGCGAAGGAGCTAGCAGCGCTTGTGAAGGGCAGACAGTGCAGCGTCAATCTCATCCCTTATAATCCTGTAGATGGGCTGCGGCTTTCGCGGCCAACTCGTGAGGCAATCCAGCAGTTTCGTCGTGTGCTCGATCAGTACGATATTATCAACACCTGTCGCTATACAAAAGGGGATGATATCGCTGCTGCCTGCGGCCAGCTAGCTCTACAGACAACCCAGCAAGAAATAGCACTTGTGACATGAAGTTTGATCCAAAGGCGCTGCAGAACTTTCCAACACTGGCAGGTGTCTATGTCATGAAAGATGACAAAGAGAATGTGCTTTATGTTGGCAAAGCAAAGAACATCAAAGCGCGCCTCAAGTCTTATTTCACCTCCTCTGGAGATAGTAGAGTTCAAGTCCCATTTCTTGTTGCCCAGGTAGTCACGATAGAGACGATTGTAGTGACGTCAGAAAAGGAAGCGCTGCTGCTGGAAAATACACTGATAAAACGCTACAAGCCAAAATACAATGTCCTTCTCAAAGATGACAAAGCATACATTAGCTTGAAGCTGACGACCAAACATGCGTGGCCTATGATGCAGTTGGTACGTATCAAAGATAAAATTCCCAAGGACGGGACCTATTTTGGTCCCTACACGAACGCAAGCGCCGCACGTCTGATGTTTGATCTGATCTCTTCTTGCTTTCCTTTGAGGCAATGTTCAGATGAAGAATTTGCAAGACGCAGGCGTCCGTGTATCTTGTATCAAATTAAGCGATGCTGTGCCCCGTGTGTCGGCTTGGTAAGTAAAGAAGAATATCAGGCGCATGTGATGGCCGTGACGAGGTTGCTTCGCGGACAAAATAGTGAAGTTATC
>CAYOTQ010000103.1:0-5957 GCA_964406915.1 uncultured bacterium | reverse complement strand
GAAACGACTGGCGAGCGGCGTTGGAATAGTGACGCAACAGCTCTGTGGCGTCCAGGCGGATGTATTGACGCTCGTATTTTCATTCCAAAGTTGTATGCCTATCTCAAAAGAGTTTTTGGGACATATACAACAATAGATGGCCAGCAAGAAGACTGTTTTGAGGTCCACTTTGGTAAACAGGTGGCAGGTGTTATCTATGCTGGGGAGACAGAGGATGTATATATTAATGGACTTCGATTTGCCGATGGCACAGAGAAGGTTGAATCCCAAGAGGTAGAGTATGTCATTTGTCCAGGAGAGGCTGTTGGAACGCTCACAGCTCTTGGATTTCAAGAACCTCCCTATGCAGGCTTTGGCGGCGCTTCTTTAGTTCTTTGCATACCTCTTACTGAAGAGCAATCAGCAGAGTTTTCAACGTTTAACCACTGCATGGAAGTGCATCAAGAGGGTGTTGTTCTTGCCTGGCAAGCCAGATATATTGACAAGACACTGTTCCTTGGTGTCGCGGGTACAAAAGCGTTTTATAGCGATAAAAGACCTGGTGTGCATGATGCATTTACACAAAACAGAAATCTACTGCAGTTGAACATGCTCAATGATGTATTGCCAGAGTTTGTGTCTATTGCTCTTGGGCGTGATACAACAGGGCAGCGCTTGGAGGCAGAAGATCTTACGCTTCTTGAGACGCAAGGGATTGCCAAGCGATGGGCAGGAGTGCGCGCTGTTGTGTTTGATGGCGTGCCTCTCTTTGGGTCGCTCTATACCGCAGACAGCAAAAAGAAAATAGCCAATGCCATTACGATTACGGCACTTGGCTCTGGCGGCGGCTCGTTTGCTCCGGCTGCGTCGGTTGTTTCAAATGCAGTCACTCAAGGCAAGCAAGATCTGCAAAATGATCCACTGATCGATACAGTGCTCTTGTATGCCGATACGAGGCGTTCTGCTCCTTAATTGCCAGATTCTTGGCGTTGCACCCGGTTGGCTTACCTCCCATCGGGTGTAAATCTCCATTGATAGTATTTCAAAGAAAGTGTATAGTTTTGCCTCTTTCTTAATAAAAGGGTAGCTAAAAGGGTAACAAGGGGCAAGCAGTAATGGGTCAGCAAGCAAGCGCTATGGGTACATGGGGTGGGGCTCTTATTGTAGCCGGCACATCGATTGGCGCTGGAATGCTCGCTCTTCCGGTCGTTACAGGCGCTGCTGGCTTTTTCCCTTCTCTAGCAGTCCTTTTTATCAGCTGGGCATTTATGACACTCACAGGACTTTTGTTTGCAGAGCTCTGCATATGGCTCAAGCAAGAGGTCAATGTCTTGGGAATGGCAAAAAAGACTCTTGGAAAGATGGGGCAGGCGGTTACTTGGGTGCTATACCTATTTTTATTTTACTGTCTTTCGATTGCCTATTTGATTGGAGGAGCCAATTTTTTTTCGGATTTTATAGGGGAAAAACTGCCTGATTCAGCAGCTATTATCACCGTCGCTGCTCTCTTTATTTTTCTTATCTCTCGAGGCAAACGAGTCGTAGATCCGATCAATCGCTGCTTAATGGTAGGACTTTTTGTTGCCTATGTCTGCTTTGTCTGTATTGGAAGCAGCTCTGTGAAGCCGGAGCTATGGAAAATAGGCAATTGGACAGCAGCGTTGAGTGCTTTGCCTGTGGCTTTCACTTCGTTTGGTTTTCAAGGTACTGTACCTACACTGGCGCACTGGATGGGATATGATCGCAGAAGGCTGCGAAAGGCAATCGTGATAGGCACGAGCGCCACTTTTGCTATCTACGCTATTTGGCAAGCACTTTTCTTGGGAATTGTGCCCCCAGATGGCCCAAATGGCTTGCAGGCGACTCTTGCTGCCGGCAGCTCAGCGATCTCTCCTTTGCATCATTTTACCAATAATGTAGCAGTATGGACCTTGAGCCGCGTTTTTGCTTTTTGTGCATTGACAACTTCCTTTTTGGGAGTTGGTGTCGGTCTCGTGCATTTCTTGGCTGATGGTTTGCAGCTCAGGCGTAAGAGCAGTTTGCTGGCGCTTGCGTTTGGTGTTCCTGTCCTTTTTGCTCTTGTCTATCCACACTTTTTCCTTCAAGCACTTGGTCTGGCAGGAGGATTTGGTTGTGCGATACTGCTTGGAGTATTGCCAATTTTGATGATTTGGAGAGCTGAGACTGACTACGGGTTTATGCCTCCTCGAGACTCTTGCTGGATCGGGAAAAAATGGGTCTATGTTGGCCTGCTCAGTTTTGTAACGTGTGAAATTCTTATTGAAGTGTGTAATTTATTATGATCAAGCATTCGCTATTGGTATATATTGAGCGGCTTCGCGAAGGCAAGTCGCAGATTATTAAAGAAGAGCTAGAGGCAGCAAGTCTGGAGCTTGAAGATGAGGAGCTGACTTGCAAAGGACCAATATCGGTTCTGGCGGATGCCTATTTGGCCGGTGATTGGCTTGTGGTGAATCTTTCGCTCAATGCGCAGTTTGTGATCCCTTGCTCATTTTGCAATGAGCCGTTTGTACTTCCCATAAAGCTTGAAGGGATAATGCATGAAGAGTCGCTAGAGGCTATTCGAGGCGATGTCTTTGATATTCTGCCGCTCATACGAGAGACTCTTTTATTGGAAGTGCCCTACTATCCTCTTTGCGGGAACACTACCTGCCTTCGACGTGACCAGTTTGAAAAGTACATGAAGAGCAAAGCAGAGTCCCATCGACGTGACGAAGAGGGGTATCAGCCGTTCAAGAACCTGTAAACCATGACAGGACACGTCTGGCCCATCCTCCGACAAAGGTAATGGTATTGCCTGAAGTATCAGGCTCATATCATATTCAGTTGCCTGCAAAGCGATTTGTCCTGGGCGCGAGGGAGCATAGTTTTGAAAGAGGTTCAGTGTGCCTCTTATAGGGAAAAAAGGGCGTATCATGATCCCGATTTTGCAGGGGAATAGGCACAAGAAAAAATGATTGTTTCTTATTCGTTTTCACTATATAAATGTTAGATAAAAATGGAGATATGAATTATGGCAGTACCACGTAATCGACATTCAAATGCTCGAAAAAATTCAAAGCGTGCGCATCATGCAAAAAAGCCAAAGCAGTTGGCTACCTGTTCCAATTGCCATGGAGACAAACCTTCACATGTCATGTGTCCACACTGTGGCTGGTATGCAGGAAGAGCAATTTTGGCTGCAAAAGCATAACTTGACCAACCACTGTCTTGGGCTTGATTTGATGGGGGCTGATGTTCCCCCAGCAAATATTTTACAAGCAGCTGTTTCCTTACCTGATACTTTTTTTTCTGATACTACTCTTCTCTGTTTTGCTCATGATTCTGTGATTGAGCAATATGCAGCGCTTATCAAGAATCCGGCTATTCGCTTTGAGTCTTGTGCAGAGGTGATTTCTATGGAAGAGCCGCCTGTACGTAGTGTCAAAAAAAAACAGCGCTCTTCTCTTGTCTGTGGTCTAAGAGCTCTGCAGCAAAGGCGTATTGATGCTTTTGTATCGTGTGCCAACACTGGGGCGCTCGTCGCAGGCTCTCTTCTGATTCTCAAAACAGCATCCTATGTTGTCAAGCCAGCTCTTCTTACTGTTCTCCCGTCGCGTATGCAGCCGGTGGTTATCTTGGATGTAGGGGCGTCGCTGACCAGCAAGGCGCTCCATTTACAGCAGCTTGCTTTTGTCGGAGCTGCCTATTCTCACTGTGTGCTGGGGGTAGAGAGACCAAGAGTTGCCTTGTTAAATATTGGAAGAGAATCTGGCAAAGGGGATCTTGAGCTGAAAAAAGCGTGGAAGTTGCTTGCCGAAGACACGAGCGATAGATTTCACTTCATTGGCAACTGCGAGCCAGAAGCAATTTTTGCAGGAAAGACAGATGTAGTAGTGACAGCAGGTTTTGCTGGAAATGTTTTCCTGAAGACAGCAGAGGCAGTCAGGGGTTTTATTCTCGATAGTTTGAATGCTAGCGGCATGTCGTTGCCACAAGTACAATGTGCTTTGGTGTGCGGGCTTGAAGAGGGGGTGGTGATCAAATGTCATGGAAGCGCCTCTACGCAGGCCATTGTCTCATCTCTCGTACACGCCAAGCAGTTGGTGCAGAGTCATTTGTTGCCTGCGTTTTATACATATGTTAAATAGGTAAATAAGGAAACAATAATGACTATAAAAGAACAGACACACCTTGAGTATCCATTGGCTAATTTCAGCCGTATGGCAGCAGATGTTGTACAAGAGGTTCATGATTGGGTGAGTGACAAATTAAACTGGGCCGGCAGGCATGTGGACCAGGTCACTGTGCGTCTTGCGGAGACTATTGTAAATAAAAATAATGACATGTCTAGTCAGCAGATGCATGAGCATATCAAGGGAAGTATGCATCTATTGGCAAAAATTGTATTGGTGGCAGCGAGCATTGTAGCGACTGTTGCCATAGGCTCTTCGATTTTTCTGATCGGAGCTATCGCCTTTGGGGCACATGCTACCTACAAAGCGGCTCTTGCTGCAGAAAAAGCATGGGTAGGAGGAGATCGGCTAGAAGAGATCGTCACTCAGGCTGCAAAAGCATTTTTTGATAAAGGTGTTTTAGAAGTGGCTCTCAATGCCATGTGGTGGACGATTGAATGTGGTATTGAGACTTCTGAAGAGGTGCAGCATGCCGCTAAGTTCTGTGGCGCCCTTGGTAAGTTAGTGGCTCATTCATTTAGATAAGAGGGTCGCCAGTTCTGTTTGCAAGAGGTCTGTTGGCGTTTCCTCGGAGCACTCCAACGGGCCTTCCAATGAGAGCACTACCTTCGAAAAAGGCTTTGGAAGCCGCATTTTATCCCAACTGGAAAACTCCCAGAAGCGGTCTGCTTGCCAGCTCATGCCAATAATTTTTGCTCCAGTTTTTTGGGCGCTATAAATCACACCAGGCTTTACCTGATGAACAGGTCCTCGAGGTCCATCAGGGGTAATCAATACAATCTCTTCACTGCTTGACAGGACCTCAATCATTTCCGCCAATGCCTGGTGACGCGTTTTTTGCCGTACACTCGTCACTGTCACTTGCGGATAGAGCATGGCAAAACGTGTCAAGATTTGTCCATCTCTGCTATTGCTGATAATGATGCGAAAGGGCGTATGTATCAGCTGGCGAATGAGCGGTACTATAGCTATTTGATTATGCCAGAGAGCGATGATAAAAGGTCTTGGTTGCTTTAGCAACTCCTTGCCCCGAATCTCAACTCGTAGAGTGCATAGTAGGACGTGCATAAGCCACTGCAAAAGATAGAGGCTGATTGTTGAGGCGGCCAGCCGCTTTGCGAGGGTTTTAATTTTTTTGAAGAAGCGCACAGATTTCCTCAGTAGCTCGTAAGGTGGGCGAGATGCCTGTAGTGAGCTTTTGCTTGAGTAGTAGGCATTCTTGTTGGCAGCTATGGCGTAGGGGCAAATTGGTGTACCATCTTTCCAGCTGCTGTTCGATAGCGCTGAGTGAAACAGGCGGCCGTATCAACTCACAAAAGAGCTCTTTTTGACTCAAGATATTCACGATGCAGTAAAAGGGCAGATCTATTTTAAAGAGGTAGCCTGCGATAAACCGATTTAGCAGCGACAACTCATAAGTCACCACTGTAGGTACGGCATGCAGGGCAAGTTCAAGTGTGACCGTTCCGGATTTTGCTAGAGCAAGCGTAGCTTCTTTCATCAGGCTGTATCTGGCGGAAAATGGCACTAGGGAAACGGTATCTGGTAAAGAGAGTGCATCATTTGTGCATACAGCAATCTGTATATCGGGAAATTTACGTTGCAAGCTATGCGCAGCATGTAGCTGTTTTTGCAGATTATACTTGGTCTCTTGCGGCCTGCTGCCTGGAAACAGTGCTAAAATTGGACGTCTAGTGTCAAGTCCAAATAAAGCAAGTTCAGAGGCAGGAGTCTGTTCAATAATAGATACAATCGGATGGCCAACGCATCTGGTGGTAAGTC
>CAYOTQ010000102.1:1795-6046 GCA_964406915.1 uncultured bacterium | reverse complement strand
CATCTTGCGCCTATGGGCAAAAGCGGTGCGGGTCATCAGGAAAAAGCGCTCTTCATCTTCTACTGGAAACTGCTTGTGTATATCCAGCCGTATGACAGCAGATCCAACCTTTGGCACTGGATAAAAGCAATTAGCAGAGACATAAAAGCCATAGTGCGGTCTTGTATGATACTGCAAAAAGAGGCTCAAAGAGCTATAGTCTCTGCTGCCTGCCTTGGCCACACATCTTCTAGCCATCTCCTCTTGCACCATGAAAATAGCAGAATCTACTAATCCAGGCCTCAGACTGACCACACGCTGAATAATAGGCGTCGTCAGATGATAAGGCAGGTTGGCAACAATTTTTGAGGCAGGATGCAGCTGCTCTTCAAAAGCAAAGTCAAGGACATCCTGGCAATGGACGACAAGATGCGGATGCTGTCTGTCTTGAAGACGCTTGGCAAATACCTGATCTTTTTCAACAGCCGTCACTTGGCAGCCGGTAGCCAGCAGCTTTTCAGTCAACGCTCCGGGACCTGGACCTATTTCAATCACATGATCTGCTGCTGTAACCTCAGCAAGCTGCACGATTTTATCGAGAATATTCCCATCGATGAGAAAGTTTTGCGACAAACTCTTTTTAGGGCGCACTCCTAATTCTTGTAAAAGAGCTCTTAGCTCAGTAGGGCGATAAAGTGACATCCAATTAGTATAACGCATATTCATTTGGATTTACATTAAAATCTTTTTTATAGAATATGCAAATAAACAGAGGAGAACAGACATGGACAGCTCCATTTCAGTCGTCGATAAAAATACCGCTATAAAATATGTATATCCATTTGCCTCCAAACTACCCTCTCCTCCCTTAGACACACCGCTTCTTGGAGGAAAAGGACGCGGCCTTGCAGAAATGGCCTCAATTGGACTGCCTGTGCCTCCAGGGTTTATTATTTCTACACAAGCCTGCAGTGAATACAAACGCTGCAACCAACAATTTCCACAAGGACTAGGCGATGAGATTGAAGAAAACCTCAAGCACCTTGAAAAAATCACCGGTCTCTCTTTGGGCAGCACATCAAAGCCTCTACTCGTCTCTGTACGTTCTGGAGCACGAGTGTCCATGCCTGGGATGATGGATACCATTTTGGATTTAGGACTGAATGATGAGACAGTCAAAGCCTTTGCTCTTCTTACGCAAAATGTCCGCCTTGCCTATGACAGCTATCGCCGATTTATCATGATGTTTTCAGATATTGTCTATGGAGTGAGCCGCAAGCATTTTGAACAGGCCTTTGATGTTCTCAAAATCCAAGAAGGTGTCGAAGCAGATACAGATCTGAGCATAGACTCATTAAAAGAAGCGTGCGCCATCTTTAAGACCCTCTTCGAGCAGCATGCTAACAAGCCTTTTCCACAAAATGTCTTTGAACAGCTGCGCCTAGCGATCATGGCTGTCTTCAAGAGCTGGGAGAGCGAACGGGCCGTTTTATATCGTGAACTCAACCATATTCCTGACGACTGGGGAACAGCGGTCATTGTCCAGACGATGGTCTTTGGCAATAAAAACAATAACTCTGCTACAGGTGTTGCCTTCACACGCAACCCTGCCACAGGCGAAAATCATTTCTATGGTGAATTTTTGCTCAATGCACAAGGGGAAGAAGTGGTAGCCGGTATTCGCACCCCCCATCCTCTTAATAAAATCCAGAAAGAACGAGCAAAGTCAGAACTACAGAGTTTAGAGGAGCTAATGCCTCAGACCTATGATGAGCTGCATCAGATCGTCAAAAAACTAGAACGCCACTATAAAGACATGCAGGATATCGAATTTACTATTGATGACGGCACACTCTATATGCTGCAAACACGCTCTGGAAAACGAACGGGCTTTGCTGCTGTACGTGTAGCCGTAGAGATGTTACAAGAAGGGCTGATCGATGAAAAAGCAGCTCTCAAACAAGTCGAGCCTATACAGCTGGTGCAACTCTTAGCACCAGTCTTTGATAGTAAAGCCAAACAGCAAGCAAAAGCCCAACTGGTCGCAAAAGGCATTAATGCAGGACCGGGAGCTGCTTCTGGACAAGCTGTATTTAGCTCTGACAAGGCGGTAGAGCTAAAACAAAATGGCATTCGCTGCATTTTGGTTCGTGAAGAGGCAAATCCAAATGATTTTCCAGGCATGGTTGCCGCTGAGGGTATTTTGACAATTCGCGGAGGCAGCACCAGCCACGCGGCCGTTGTGGCTCGAGGCATGGGAAAGCCATGCGTCGTTGGCTGCGGCAGCCTGTTTTTAAATGAATCTGCCAAAACACTCTCTTCAGCACAGGGGCTTGTCATCCATGAAGGAGATCCCATTTCTATCGATGGGCAAGCAGGCGAAGTCTACTTTGCGTCGCTTCCGACAAGCCCTTCAGAAATTCTTCAGGTACTGGTCGACAAGACAAAAAAACCCTCAGACAGTCTCATTTATCAACAGTATGACACTTTGATGAAGATCGCAGACAAATATCGCACCTTAGAGGTAAGAGCCAATGCTGACACTCCTGCCGATAGTGCTATCGCGCATGCCTTTGGAGCACAAGGTGTTGGGCTGTGCCGGACAGAACATATGTTCATGAATCCTCATCGCCTCAACGATGTACGCTGCATGTTCTTCAGCACGCGCCCTGAAGATCGAAAAAAAGCCATTCAGCGCCTCCTGCCTCATCAAAAAAGTGACTTTATAGGCATCTTTAGGGCAATGAATGGACTGCCTGTCACTATCCGTCTCCTAGATCCTCCCTTACATGAATTCATGCCCCACAGCGATGAAGAGCTGCAGACACTGGCTGAACTCATGGGAGTGTCGCTTTTGGAGCTAGCAAAAGTGCGCGCCACACTCCAAGAGCATAATCCTATGCTTGGACATCGCGGTTGCCGCCTGGGTATCACCTGTCCCGAACTTACTGAAATGCAGACAAGAGCCATTTTAGAGGCGGCGCTTGTTGTCCTGAATGAAGGCATTCAGATTCATCCTGAAATCATGGTCCCACTCGTTGGTATTGAAGGAGAGCTTGTGCATCAAAAAGCCTTGATCGACAAAACGGCACGAACAGTCTTTTCTGAGTACAAACAAGAGATTTACTATACCGTTGGTACGATGATTGAGCTGCCGCGCTCTGCTCTTATGGCCGATGTGATTGCAAAACATGCTGAGTTTTTTAGCTTTGGCACCAACGACCTCACGCAAACCACTTTTGGCATCAGCCGCGATGACAGCGCAAAATTTGTCCCCATCTACGTAAAAGGCATGGCGCACCCTTCAGATCCTCATGAGTCAATTCATATTTTGGAGTATGATCCCTTCCAAGTACTCGACCGACAAGGAGTCGGCCAGCTGATGCAGATTGCCTGCCGTCTGGGCCGAGCCACTCGCCCAAATCTTAAGTGTGGAATTTGTGGCGAGCACGGAGGAGATCCCAATTCTGTGGCCTTCTGCCATGCGATCGGACTTGATTATGTCTCTTGTTCGCCCTATCGTGTGCCGATTGCACGGCTTGCTGCCGCTATTGCAGCGTTATAATCTGAAACAGTCAGCCGATAAGGTATGATACCAAGGATACATGGCCTCAATAAGATCTTTGAGGCCCTCTTTACATTCTTCTTTGGTAGCAAACTGCAGCATGCCAACATTTGGATCAATGACGCGAAAGATACCAACGTCTGGCTGGTAGCGCAGGCAGATAGCGTGGCCAACACCTTTTTCCGGTTGAAGGTCCAGCACACAAATGCCGTTATAATCATGCAGCGTCTTTTTTTGCAGAAGCACACTGAGCATATCTTCTAAAGGCGCATCAGTTGCACCTATAGAAATCTTTGCGGCATCCTGTATACCAAAATAGGTAAACCCAAAGTCCTTATCAAAATCAACATCCTTTTCGAGTCGAAGCTGTACACGCTCTCCTGCCTGGATAAAGCGGTCTTCAGCTGTTATGTTTCCTACTTTCAAAGTATCTAGCACTTGCTTCAGCGGGGTATTTGGCAAAAGAGCCTGTTCTTGCAATGCCCATCGAAGGGAGAGCGCATAGCAAACACCTCGACCAAGTGCCTCTCCGGAATCATGAAGACCTTGGATCATCTCTTGTTTGAGACAGCTGCCCCATTTTTTATAGAAGGCAATCTCTTTCTGGTGCTCTTCAAGAGCCATATCAATAAACCTGGTAAAGGAAGGGCTACTTTGTGCAAGCTCGTGCAAAAAGTGTGGCAGCATATCGATCTTCTCTGTTGAGG
>CAYOTQ010000102.1:0-1785 GCA_964406915.1 uncultured bacterium | reverse complement strand
TTCTATACTGTGAAAAAACAGCTGTTTTACTTCCTCAGTTACGTCCTTTATACAAGATTCTTTCTCCATCTTAGGAAGATCTTGCAATTCGCCTTGGGAGAGCCGCTCATGAATCTTCTTGTCTAGAATCTGCCAGCTTTGGCGAACAGAGGACAGAATATCGATGTACTCTTGAATTTCCCTATCACCCGCACCATGAGCGCGTAGGATGGCTGTCCAATTGGCCTTTGCAAGTAAATCTTGAGAAAATTCTGGCGAATCTTGCAACAGGCGTAGCTGCTGGATACGCGCCTCAGCAATCTCCTCATGAGAGGGGGCCTCATAACCAGGATTTTGTTGGAGCTCCTCTATAATCCACTCTTCGATCCTTTTTTCCGCATCTGTTGCTCCCCCTGCTAGCTGATGCTCTACTTTCATGATTTCTCGTTCAATGGCTGCAATTTTTGACAGCTGGGCCATTACTCCATCCATCATGGGCTTTGCAAAAGGAAAAGCCGTAGTCAAGTCACTAGACAACCGCTGCAACTTGCCATCTGATAGGATCTGCCTGCCTTCTCTGATATCACGTTGCACACGACTCTTCATCTGAGAAAACAATATAGCAATAATATCACTCACATAATAATTGAGATGTTTTTTGGGAATTTTGCCTTGCAGCTCTATACAAACGCCCAGACATTCCTCATACTTTTGAAAGGAGATTTCTTGACTCTCTTTGTGGGCGGCAAGAAGAGCACTACGCAAACTCTTAAACAACCCTACTTTGGAGGAAATATCGGCAATAGACCCTTTTGCCGACCAGTCTATTGGAGAAAGAGAAAACTGCTGCCAGCCGCCGCTGCGTGCCGTCATCGCATTGACTACATCCCGTATATATTCTAGCTTGTCACGGGTCGTCTTTTCTTTAATTGTCTTTGGCAAGCTGTTAAATAAATGATGAATTGTCTGCAAGTACTTCTGGCACTGATTTTTATCTTGATTTTCCGGCCTGGCAGCAGAAAGACGAACACGCTTGAATTTGACATGGGCGTCTGACTCCGGAGTCTCAGTAAAAACCAAATGTTTGGCTGCCCGTTTGACTGCCTCTTCCCTTTCTGTTTTTGATGCCCTCTCTAATGAAGGCTCTGCCTCCTTGAGACTGTCATATAACACCATGAGAGAATCAATTGGACTGCCTATAGATGACATACCTACTTCCTCGTTACTTGTATTATGCCATATATAATAAAAAATTTAATAATTATTTTATCTGTATACCATCCGATCACAGAGAGATGCTTTGTACTTCTCTATAAACATATACTATATTTTATTCACTTTTATGGAGAAACTTCGCAATGATTGATTTCCAAATGAACAGATTCAAAGAGAAAGAATAAAAAGTTGTTGTTTTGATAAACTTTCATCTGTAAAATTACAGAAAATCAAATTTAACAACGAAAAAAATCATTATTAATAAAAAAGGATTATTATGACCCCAACATCATCGCCAATTAGCTATGGAAATGTAACTTCTAATAGCAACGAAACCCCGCAGATGTCGTATGCACGCAACGTAGCACGAGCGCAAGGGTATGCAACGTTTGTTCGTATCATGCTCAATATCGATAGTGGCGGCACCCCTCAACAAGTTCTGAGACTTGCAGGAATTACGCCCTACTCTGAGAAATTTACGTCCTCAACAGACTCTACTATCTCAACTGCGCCAGTGTCTACAGACTCAACTGCACCGATCACCTCTACCAGCTCAAATGCACCAGTCTCTACTGACTCAACTCCACCAGT
>CAYOTQ010000101.1:3880-6073 GCA_964406915.1 uncultured bacterium | reverse complement strand
GCCAATACAAAACCACTGGAGCTGCGTCTTCACAAGAGAGGTGAGAAATGCAGCCTCTGCATCAGCAGAAAATGAAGAGATGATGAGCAAGCTGATCCCCATCAGAGCAAAAATGATGACGACTGCACGCAGATCGATTCTTGAAAGATATTTGGTTGTCCACATATGAAAACCAAATGGTACCACCTCGATTCTATTGATTCCACAAATACATGGGCAAAAAGTAATTTCGCGCTTTTCACTCCTGACACCTTGCATGTCATCACCGCAAGAGAGCAAACAGCAGGACGCGGAAGGTTCGGCAGACAGTGGGTCTCTCCTCCGGGAAAAAATTGCTGCCTCTCTTTTGCCTTTTTTTGGCCAGATCGAACAGTCTGCCCTTTTCTCTTTTCCCAATTTAGTGCCCTCTGTTTGCAGGAGTTATTGAGACGTCTTCATGTGAGCGCAACAGTGAAATGGCCCAATGACCTTCTCATTGGCGACAAAAAAATTGCAGGTATTCTTGTAGAAACTGAGTTGTTGGAACATCAAATGCAAGTTGTCATTGGCACTGGCCTCAATGTCAATATGGCACCGGAAGAACTTGCGGCAATCCCAAAAAAAGCAACTTCGCTGTATACAGAGACCGGCCGGCTGTTTTCTGTGGAAGATATTCAGCAGGCCTATACCGAATTGTTTGCCGAGAAGCTCTCTGAATTTTCCTATACACAAGAGCGTTGGAGGAAAGAAGTTCTTTGGATGATCAATCAGCAGATCTCGGTGCAGACACCGACAGGCTATGTTATTGGAAGGATTATTCGCTTCTTTGATGATGGATCACTCCAGCTTCTGACAGATTCAAACCAACTTCTTGTAATTCACAACGGCGAACTCAGATATTGACAGCAGAAACCGCACTCGATATATGACAGCGGTTTATGTGGATTATTAAGCTTGCCCTTCAACGCCCCTATACCTTTATCGTCGTCGCCCTGCTTCTAGTAGTTCTCGGCAGCTGGTCCATCATCCGCACGCCCAAAGATATCTTTCCGTTTATTAATATTCCTGTCGTCAGTGTGATCTGGACATTCCCTGGTATGCCCGCTGAAGAATTTGAACAGCGAATCACCACGTATAGTGAATACACGCTTTCAAACAATGTCAATGATATCGAACGTCTCGAGTCGCAGACTATCGATGGCATTGGCATCGTCAGGCTCTTTTTTCACCCCAATGTACAAATCGACACGGCGATTGCGCAGGCAACGGCAAGCTCGCAGTCAATTCTCAAGCTCATGCCCCCAGGGATGCAGCCGCCTATTATTTTGCGCTACAATGCTAATACAGTGCCCCTCATTCAGATGGTGCTTTCCAGCCAAACCCTGACAGAACAAGAGCTCTACGACTATGGCATCTATCGTATCAGGCAATTTATCTCCACAATTCAAGGGACAACATTGCCCACACCTTTTGGCGGCAAATCGAGACAGGTGATGGTTGATCTTGATCCTAATGCCCTGCAAGCCAGAGGACTTTCTCCTCGCGATGTCAATGCAGCCATACTTGCTCAAAACGTTACAACACCTTCCGGAGATGCAAAAATTGGTCCCTATGACTACAGAATCAACCTCAACAACACGCCAGAACATATTGAGACCATGAACGATTTTCCTATAAAAATGGTAAATGGCGAGATGATCTTTCTCAGAGATGTCGCTTTCGCGCATGATGGTTATGTTCCCCAAACCAATATTGTACGGGATGATGGCTTGAGAGCGGTGCTTCTGACAATTCTCAAAAATGGTGCAGCTTCTACACTCGATATTATTAACAGCGTAAAAGAGCTCTTTACCACTATTCAGGCCGCTGCCCCTCCAGGTATGCAGCTGCAGCTGATGTTTGATCAGTCAATATTTGTAAAAGCAGCCATCTATAGTGTGCTGAAAGAGGGCCTTCTTGCAGCGGCACTGACTGGCATGATGATTATGATGTTTTTGGGCAGCTGGCGCAGCACCTTCACAGTATGGGTTTCGATTCCCCTCTCTATCTTAGCCTCAATCATTTGTTTGAGCCTAACAGGCGAGACTCTCAATCTGATGACACTTGGAGGCCTTGCTCTTGCCATTGGCATCCTTGTAGATGACAGCACAGTCGCTGTAGAAAATATCCACCGCAATCGCACTCTTGGAAAACCCCTACAGCAGGCGGAATATG
>CAYOTQ010000101.1:0-3870 GCA_964406915.1 uncultured bacterium | reverse complement strand
GGCACAAGTCACCATACCCGCCTTTGTCTCCACGCTTGCGATCTGTATTGTCTTTTTGCCTGTAAGTCTACTTGTAGGACCCTCAAAGTTTCTCTTCGTTCCATTTGCTGAGGCTGTTGTCTACGCGATCATTGCCTCCTATTTTCTTTCTCGTACGCTCGTTCCTGTCATGATGGCCTATTTTGTAAAAGATACTACCTCTACAGGCATGCTCCATCGCTACCATACAGCGTTTGAGAATTGGTTTGACAAATTCCAAAATCACTATAAGAGTACTTTGGAGTGGGTATTGCATAATAGGCTCAGCACGGCTTTTATCTTTGCGTTGATTTTCGCAAGCAGCTGCCTGATCGCTCCTCATATTGGCGAAGACTTTTTTCCTACTGTCGACTCTGGACAATTTCGCCTCCATGTACGCGCGCCAAGTGGCACGCGCATCGAAGTGACCGAAGAGCTTTTTGGCCAGGTAGAAGAGGCCATCAAAACAGTCATTCCTCATGATGAAATTCACCAGATCATCGACAACATTGGCATTCCTGCTCAGCCCTATAATCTAGCGTTTGGAGACATGGCCACTATTGCGGTGTATGACGGGGAAATTCTGGTCTCCCTTTCTTCTACACGCTCGCAGAGCACAAGTGCCTATATAGAAAAACTACGAGCAGAACTGCCAAAACGTTTTCCCACCCTCCTTTTCTACTTCCAACCGGCCGATATGGTAAATCAGATCTTGAACTTTGGATTGCCATCTCCTATCAACGTGCGCGTCATTGGCTACAACAAACAAGAAAACCTGCGGATTGCAAGAGAGCTTGTCGATCGCATCTCTCATGTTCCAGGAGCTGTAGATGTGCATCTGCATCAGGTAGAAGATGCTCCAGAGCTGTTTTTGACAACCGATCGCATGCGGCTTGCCAATGTAGGCATCAGACAAATCGATGTAGCAAATGACGTTCTCGGCTCTTACGGCACAAGCACGACTGTGACTCCCAACTTTTGGCTTGATCGCAAGATGGGCATCCCCTACCAAATTTCTGTGCAGACACCAAAATACAAAACCGACACCATAGAAACACTGCTACGCTCTCCAGTGGCAAGTCCTTTTACAGCAAAGTCGCAGCTTCTAGGCGATCTTGCCACCTTGGAGCGTAGGTGCACGCCTGGAGTGACCAATCACTATAATATCCAGCCCGCCTACGACATCTTTGCCAACGTTCAAGGACAAGACCTTGGCTCGGTTGCCAGCAAAATCCAAGAGATCGTCGATGAAATCAAAGGAAAAATGGCGCCGGGAAATACCATCTTGCTTACGGGCATGGTACAAAATATGCGCACAGCTTTTGTACGGCTGGCCATTGGCTTTCTTTTTGCCCTTATTCTTGTCTACAGCATCATGGTCATCAACTTCCAGTCATGGCTTGATCCCTTCATTATTATCATGGCGCTTCCAGGAGCTATCTCCGGCATTATCTGGATGCTCTATCTCACACACACGACCTTTAATGTACCCTCACTGATGGGCACGATCATGAGTGTGGGCGTTGCAACAGCCAACAGCATCTTACTCGTTACCTTTGCCAATCGCTATTTAAAAGATGAACAAAATTCTATTCAAGCTACTCTCCATGCAGCATCTACACGCCTGAGACCAGTGCTCATGACTGCGCTGGCAATGATAGTGGGAATGCTGCCGATGGCGATAGGAATTGGCGAAGGGTCGGAACAAAATGCCCCCCTTGGCCGTGCTGTCATTGGCGGCTTGCTAGTAGCTACTGCCACGACACTTTTTTTTGTTCCTGTCGTCTTTACCTGGCTAAGAAAAAAGCCAAATCCGTATATAGCATCTGAAGAAGAGACCTCTCATCATCAGGAGCATCATGAAGCGCCTTAAACCTTATCTTTTGTTTATCGCGACGTTTTTGACTCTCTGCTTTTTATTTCTGACAGGCTTTTTGCCGCGTCTTACGCAAGCTGAAAAAATTGCCGCGCAAGCAGAGGCTACTCCTCCAATAAACGTCTCCTGCCTGCTTACAAAAGCAGAAGAGGCTCCTGTTAGTCTCATACTGCCCAGCACCACACAAGCCAACCATATCACTCCTATCTGGGCAAGAGCCAATGGCTATTTGAACAAGCTGATGGTAGATATCGGCGATGCAGTGCAAGAAGGCCAGCTTCTTGCCGCACTCGACACTCCTGAGCTCGACAGCCAGTACCACCAGGCAATCTTTGATGTTGAAAGCGCCCTGAGAAAATGCGAGCTTGCAAAATTGATTGCAGAAAGGGGAGAGCAAGCCTTCAAGACGAGCCATGAGTCTATATCCAAGGAAGAACTCGACCAACGACGTCTTTCCTTTCTCGTCGCACAAGCAGATCTGCAAGCAGCTCGTGCCAATCGCGATCGCTACTACTCACTTATGGAATTTAAGAATATCATCGCCCCTTTTACCGGAATCATTATCGAACGCAATGTCGATATTGGCTCGCTCATTTCAGCAGGAAGTAATGGAACCCCGCAGCAGCTGTTTGCAATCGCAGCCTGCGATCCAATCAGGGTTTTTGTCTCTGTTCCTCAAAGCTATTGCCGATCCATTCATGAAGGAGTGCAAGCCTATACCACTATTCGCGAATTTCCAAACCACCGTTTTCCCTGCCGCGTCGTCCGTTATAGCAAATCACTTGATCCTGTCTCCCACACGATGCTCACAGAACTGCATATCGACAACAAACAGGGAACGCTTATGCCAGGTCTCTATGCCGACGTTACATTTCTACTCAAACCAAGCGCGCCCTATTTCATCGTGCCCGCCACAGCACTGATCATCCGAGAGAGCAACCCGAAAATTGCAGTCGTTGATGACGACAATCATGTACACTTACGTACTGTGAAAATTGGCGTGGATTATGGAAAGAATGTCCAGATTATTGAAGGCCTGCAGCCAAATGAGAAAATTGTCGTTAATCCCACAGAAAAGATCCGCGAAGGCGCACAAGTAGCCGTTATCTAAACGATTGTTTACAAGTTTGGCGTGACATCTAAGTCAGGATGAACGCGAGCACGAAGAACCTGCTGGATATAAGAGAGCGTCGCCCCAGTTGCAGAATGACAGGATGTGCATGAGCCGTGATAGGCAATCACTACTTCTTTGTCGTTGAGTAAATTGAGAACTTCGATACCACCAGCATCCATCTCAATATAGGGACGCACCTCTTTGGCAATCACCTCTTCAATCACAAAAAGCTTTTGTTTGAGGGAAAGCTCGCTCCAGCCGGGATAGCCTCCTTCAAGCACCTCAATATCAAAGCCTGTCAGTGGCGGCGCTACATAGTTTTCTGCAAGAGGAATGCCCGTGCACTGCTCTGCTGTCTTTTCCAAGCCTTCTAGAACAAGATTTAGGTGGCCAAAAGTCTCTTCAGGGAAAGCAGCCCCTCCGCCTCTTTCTTGTACATGCTTATCAAGCAGTTCTGTGCTCATACGTCTTGCCTGGTCATAATTTTTGCCAATTACCAGCTCGCAGGCAACTTCACATGCCCCTATCAGGGCAGAATTGCCAAAAGCTTGAAAGCGCGCGTCAATAATGACCCCATCTTGCGGATCAACAAGCCAGTAAAAGCAGAGCATATTGCCTTCTGCAAGAGATCCCCAAACGCTTTTTGCCAGATGAAAAGAGCGACTGGCTGCATCTTCTTGAGAAAAACTGCCCGCAGAACAGGGAGTTTCTATTCTTACAGCAAGCTTTTTGCTGTATTTGGCCCATGGAAAGGCAGCTACATAGCGCATTTATACAAGCTCCTTTGACAGCCGTCGCAGCCGAAGAGCTGTATCGGCAATGATAGCTACTGCCCGCTCGATTTCAGCTTCCTGAGTGTCCT
>CAYOTQ010000100.1:0-6107 GCA_964406915.1 uncultured bacterium | reverse complement strand
TACTCCTTGGTAATTGCAGCTACTGTTTGCGCACCTTCCTGCTGCCACGGATAGATCTCTTGGCGTGCTTTTTTGGCAGGAGCCAATAGCACTTTTTCATCGTCAAGGCGCCAGATATACTCGCCTTGCGATTGCACAGGCTGCTTTTTCTCCTGTTTGGTGCAAGATGGTAGAAAGGAGAGGGTAAAGAGAATAAAAAGTATTTTCATAGTCACACAGCTGCTGTAAAAAAAACGAAAATTCAGTATACTCATCGCCAATTTGGAATGCTATGGATTGGATCTCTTATTATCAACTTTTCCTATTCGACCTAGATGGCCTCTTGGTTAACACCGAAGAGCTCCATTTTCGTGCCTATGTACGTATGTGCCAGGATCGCGGTTTTCATCTGCCTTGGGATTTTACTGCCTATTTCAATATCGCACAGCAAGATGCAGAAGCTCCAAAACGGGCCATTTACGCACAATTTCCAGATCTAGAAAAGCAAGAGCCTAGGTGGGATGTTCTCTATGCAGAAAAGAAAAATGCCTACATGCATCTTTTGCAAGAAGAGCCAATTCCTCTGCTGCCAGGCGTTGAAAAGCTCTTGAGAAAGCTGCAAGACAAAAATATTGCACGATGCGTTGTCACGCACTCTAGCCGTTCGCTGGTCGAGATAATAAAAGAGAAAAACCCAGTGCTCAATACCATTCCTCATTGGATTGCTCGCGAGGACTATGACAAACCCAAGCCAAGCCCTGACGGCTACTTACGCGCTATGAACCTCTTTGCACACAAAGAAGATCGCGTGGTTGGCTTTGAAGATTCAATCAGAGGAATGAAAGCCCTTATGGCGACTAGCGCTACTCCTGTATTGATCAATAGTGTCGATGCTGCAACCAGAGAAGAATTTGCACAGCAAGGAGTTGCTGTCTTTACGTCATTCGAAGAACTCCTATAAAAAGAACTCCTATAAAAGAGCTCCTATAAACGAAATACGATGGTGATACTATGACCCTATCTCTACACAACGCTCGTACAGGATACCCAAGTATTGGGTCGCACATGCCAGTAGCGAACCTGCATATTGAACAACCTTTAATTGAACAAATTGTCTACAGGCTTGTAGACAGAATCTGTGCCTATCTGCGTCGCCAGCAGCCCAAAATTGAACCCAAAATTGAATCTAGAATTGAACCTGCAGTTGTGAGTAATCCGTCGCCACTTTCTTTGCAGCTCACAGTCCAAATTTTCTCATCAGTCAGCCGATTTTTGTCAGATCCTCATCAATGGATATACTCTGCCATGTACTTGATTCCCGCTGATGTTGAAAAAGATTCCCAAGAGCTGCAAATTGTAGTAAAACCCCAAACATCGCCCAAAAATATCTACGCAAAGTATGCCCTCCATTTTCGCTTGTTACAACAAGAGAGCCTAGAGAAATCAGAGCCTGTATTTTGCATTACAGAAGAAGGTTCAGACACAAACTTTTCTCGTCTCCTCTTTACCTTATCCGAGCTGAAAGGGCATCAAATGGCTAGTTTGTAGATGAGAGAACTCTAATTTTCAGTGAGGCTGCTTATGGATAGTGTCAGATGCGTCCTGCCAGATGAAGATGATTCGTGGTACCAACTGTCGTCGGATCCTGAACAGGCACTCCTCCAGGAATGCATGGTTTATAAAAAAAACTATTCAGAGTGTATAGAGCGGATTTCTCGCCTTGGCCGAGAGGAGTTGGAAGAGTTTCGCCACAAAGTACACCAAGTAGATGCCGTTGGCGTCTTTCTTGCTGAAAAGGCAAAACGTCTGGGGTTGAATATCTCCCTATCATTTTGTACGCTGCATCTTATGGAACGTATAGGAAAGCTTGTACAGCAGGAATCTCTTCCAAAAGAGGCTCCCCCGCACGAATCTCTACCTCCACGAAGCTATAAGTCTCAGCTCGAAGACCCCTTTTTTCCAGACGCCAAACGTCGCCGCACGAAATAAGTTGGCAGGGTGATGCATGAATTGTTTTGCATGTACACAAAGCGCTTTTTCTGATAAAATACTTGTCAATTTTGAGGAATATTATGGCAAAGAAGCGTATTGTAATTACTGGAATGGGGATTGTCTCGTGTCTGGGAAATGATGTAGATACCTTTTACCAGAGGCTCCTAGCAGCCGAGAGCGGCGTTGGTCCCATTTCACTTTTTGACTGTTCTGAATACCCAACAAGGATTGCTGCTGAAGTCAAAAATTTTGATGCAGGGGATTATATCGATAAAAAGCAGGCACGTCGTGTGGATCGTTCAATTGCCTTTGCGATGGTTGCTGGAAAAAAAGCACTCGAAATGGCCAAGCTCTATCCTGTGGGCACAGAGCAGCTGACAAAATCTCGCGCTGGCGTCCTCATTGGCTCCGGTATCGGAGGAATGTCGACATTCTCAGAAAATGTCAAGATCCTCAATGAAAAAGGCCACAGGCGAGTCACCCCCTTTCTTATTCCCTTTATTTTATCAAACATGGGTTCCGCTCTGCTAGCCATGGATGTTGGCTTCATGGGGCCTAATTACTCAATCTCTACAGCCTGCGCTACAAGTAACAACTGCATTATCTCTGCTGCTGAACATATCAGAAATGGCGAAGCAGACCTGATGGTATGCGGGGGTACAGAAGCACCTCTTTCACCCATAGGACTTGCTGGATTTTGCGCCATCAAGGCTCTTTCTGAAAGAAATGATGAGCCGCACAGAGCTTCTCGGCCGCTAGATAAAGCGCGAGATGGCTTTGTGATGGCGGAGGGTGCCGCTGTGCTTGTTTTAGAAAGCCTGGAACATGCACTCAAAAGGGGCGCTCCAATTTTTGCAGAATATCTGGGCGGCGGTCTTTCATGCGATGCCTACCATATGACGGAGCCTCGTGCAGACGGACAAGGCGTTGCCTTATGCATCCAGAAGGCGCTGGTTGATGCCGGCATCTCTGAAAAAGAGGTGTCTTATATCAATGCTCATGGCACCTCGACGCCGATGGGAGACCTTAGGGAGATACAGGGCTGCCAAAGCGTCTTTTCACAGCCAGAAAAGATTGTGCTCAATGCCACAAAGTCTATGATTGGCCATTCATTGGGTGCTGCCGGAGGAATGGAAGCAATTGCTGTTGTTCAAGCTCTTCGTACAGGCCAGGTGCACCCAAATCTAAATTTGGAAAACCCAGAAGAGGGCGTTCCCTTTCATCTGCCGACAAAAGCAGAAAAGTGTCCAATCAAAGTAGCCATCTCCAATTCTTTTGGATTTGGCGGCCACAATTCTGCTATCGTCCTTGGGGCATGGAATGGATGAGCGGCTGCATGAGCGGTCATATGGCATTGTGCCTCTCAAAAAAGAGGCCTTGTCTTGGCAGGTCTTCTTAGTCTGTCATCAAAGCGGGCATTGGTCTCTTCCCAAGGGGCGTGCAGAGCCAGGAGAAACAGCTCTCGAGTGTGCAAAGCGAGAGCTTTTTGAAGAGACGGGACTTACCGTTCGCTCTCTACTTGTTGCCGAGCCTCGTATCGAACGATATCAGTTTGTACGAAATGATCGACTTGTAGATAAAATTGTAGAGTACTTTATTGCTGAGGTGGAAGGAAGCTTTCATTTGCAGCTATCGGAAATCAAAGAGGCTCGCTGGGAGCCTCTGGAGTCAGCTTTTCATCTTGTGACATATCCACAGATGAAAGAGCTTCTTTCATCTGTGGCACGTATGCTTGCAAGGATTGAATCCAAACCTTGAAACCAAACCTTGAAACCAAACCTTGAGACCAAATGTCGTGAGACTTATTGATTCCTTGAGCTAGATGGTTTGCCCTGACGAAGATTTGAACCACCCGTCATCTGTGCTTTTGAACCACTTTGCGTCTTACCTTTTGAAGCATGTCCTCCTCGCTCAGTTCCATCGGCTCTATCATCTCTGAGACGTGTTGGTGAACGGTCGCGTAGAGAATATCGTGTCGATTGTTGTTTTTCGGCCGGCGGCGGTAGAGATTCGGTGAGGTCTTTTTTCTTGTTAGGGCCGAGTTGAGGTTTTCTTCGCCTTTTGAATATTGGTTTTTCAGCAGCTTGCACAGGGGGCGCTGCTTGCTCGGCCGTCTTTTCCACTACAGGCTCTTTAACAGGTGCATCCTCATTTTCTTCTTCCTGAGGAGTTTTCTTCTGTATATCGACTGTTACCTTTGGAGTGGCATCCTCTGGCTCTTCGGTGACGTCGATCTTTGGCAAATCTATGGTAACGCTAGGCAGAGTTGATGATGCAGAGCTAAGAGGGGCCATTGACCCAGAAGTTGGTGCGAGTTCTCCATCTTCTTCATTCTTGTCATCAATCTCCATATCTGCAGAAGGACTTTCGGGTGGTGTTGTTGTAGAAATTACTGGGGTGGTTGTAGGAGTAGGAGGAGTGCCAGCGGCTGCTGCTCCGGAAGTTGTGACCTCTGAGGTTTTCTTCTTTTTCTCTAATTCTACTTCTACTTCCTCTTCTTCGCTTTTTTTCCCTTCTGTTGATACGTCTGAGTCTGATTGTTGCTCTTCTTCAACTCCATCATCATTATTTTTTTTGGAGAGATCTTCAGTAGTGATAGAAACTAACAAGCCAATTTTCTCTGCATCATCACGGCGGCTATTGTATTTCGTGAGAATTTGATTGAACGTGTCGATAACTTTATTACGCAGTGTTGCTTTTTGTTCAGATGTCAACGTAGAGTCTGTCTCATGTTCTGCTTGCTTGAGCAATTGCATAACCGCTTGGGTGCTCTGTTGGAGATCAATGCTGGATATTGGTTTCAAAATCAGCTCTCTTACCCAAAACATGCCAGGAACTTTGGCAATCCATGTAAGGATTCGTCCAAAAAAGCAGCGGTCGTTTACATTCCCATCACTTGTAATATACTGAGTGTTGGGATCCATTCCCGCGATACGGGATAGAGTCCTTTCAATAGTGGTGTACGTCATGTTGAAGCCTCCTTCATTAGGTTGAAACTTTAAACTGGACGTAGTATATGAATATGGGCTGAATATGAACAGACAAAGCTTGTTTTTAAACCCCAACTTGCTGGTATGAGGAGCCGATCATGAAACATCTAGTTATACGAATGCTGATGACTTTGATTGCCTGCCTACTTCGGATTCGCTATCGCATCACCTATAAAGGTCTGCAGGAAGTGCCAGAAGATCCATGTCCTCATGGCACACTCTTTTTGCCTAACCATCCTGCAGTCATTGTCGACCCGCTTATCGTGATGCTTCCTCTTTTGCGCCGTCGTGCATGCCGGCCATTAGTGATAGAATATATGTACTACCAGCCGCTCTTTCATGCGATTTTTAGAGCTATCGGAGCGTTGCCAATTCCCAATTTTTCTACCGGTTTTAACCCTCTGAAACTCAAGAGAGCAGAGCGTATGCTCCAGAGCATGAGTAGAGATTTGAAGCAGGCTCAGACATTTGTAGTCTATCCTGCCGGGACAACAAAACGGGAAGCCAAAGAAGTAATCGGAGGCGCCTTTGGGGTGCATCAACTTGTCTCTGAAAATCCTAAGGCAACTATTATTCTTGTACGCACCACCGGCTTATGGGGCAGCGGCTTTTCACGGGCAGCGACTGCCGGCAGTTCCCCAGACACTAAAGGGGCAATCAAAAGAGGTCTATGGGCAACGATAAAAAATGGACTCTTTTTTGTTCCACGCAGAGATGTCCTTGTCGAATTTGAATGTGCGGGAGCTGATTTTCCTCGTACAGCAGGAAAAGGCGAGTTCAATCGATACCTGGAACAGTGGTACAATAGACCCTTTGGACAGTCGGGTGAGCCGTTGACACTTGTCTCATATTGTTTCTGGAAAAAGGAATATCTTGACATACCCTCAGAGCAGAAAGAAGCAATTGACATTTCAAAAGTGGCGTCGTCTTTGCAAGAGCGTGTTGTAAAAAAGGTAGCAGAGCTTGCAAAAGTGCCTCCTGAGCATGTCTTGCCAAATCTCTCGCTAGCAGCAGACTTAGGTCTAGACTCCATAGACGCTGCAGAATTGATAGCCTTTCTTGAAGAGCAATTTGACACGTCCAATATCGTTCCTGAGGATCTTACAACAGTTGGAAGGCTGCTGTTGATCGCCTCAAAGCAGTATA
>CAYOTQ010000099.1:1004-6127 GCA_964406915.1 uncultured bacterium | reverse complement strand
TTTTACAGATAAACTTCAGACATATGCGACGCTCCTGGTTACCCACGGCATCAACGTACAGCCGGGACAAATTGTCAATATCACAGGTGAGCTGGTACATCGCGAATTCATCCAGCTGCTCGTCAGAGCTGCATACGACCGAGGAGCCAAATATGTCAACGTCGACTTTATCGATCCTCTGATCACTCGCGCACGTATTGTAGGCTCAAAAGAAGACGAGTATCTACGCTATGTGCCCCCTTATATTCCTTCCAAGTTTGATGACTTTGTAGAAAATTCAGCAGCAGTTTTGCGTCTTGTGGGTAGTGAGTTTCCAGACTGCTTTGCAGACCTTTCTGCCAAAAAAGTCAACGACCTGCAGACCTCTTACCAGCAGAAGCTGAAAAATTACTATGCCGAAGGTATTGGCAAATCAAAGGTGCAGTGGACAGTCGCTGCTGCTGCCACCAAGCAGTGGGCAAAAAAAGTCTATCCAGAACTTGATGAAGAGCAAGCCTATGCGGCACTATGGGAAGCCATCTTCCATAGCTGCCGTGCAGATCAAAAAGAGTGTTTGTCTCTTTGGAAGCAGCATAACCATAACCTACAGGCAAGAGCCAAGAAGTTAAATGACCTGCATATACAGTCACTGCGCTTTGTTGGACCGGGTACAGATCTAACGGTAGGGCTTTCACCCTTAGCGAAATTCAAGGGAGGAGGAGGCAAAACACCTCGCGGTGTGGAGTTTGAGGCCAATATACCAACAGAAGAGTGTTTCACAACACCTGACTGGCGATTTACTGAAGGACGTGTGCGTATCACTCGACCTGTGCTGGTCGGCGGTGCCCAAGTCACAGGACTGGAACTTGAATTCTCAAAAGGAGAAATCTCACACTTTACGGCAAAAGAAGGTAAAGAGCACTTTGCTGCCTATATTGCTAATGACCCCGGCGCTAAGCGTCTGGGCGAAGTCTCTTTGGTAGGCATAGACTCGCCTATCTATCAAAGCAGACGTATTTTTGAAGAGATTTTATTCGATGAAAATGCTGCTTGCCATATTGCAATCGGCTTTGCCTATCTTTTCTGTCTGGAAGGCGGCGATGCCCTGAGTGCTGAGGAGCTACGAGATCTTGGCTATAATGAAAGTCATGTACATAAAGATCTGATGATCTCTTCTGAAGAAACAGATGTCTATGCTAAGACCTATTTAGGCCATGAAATCCCCCTCATCAAACAAGGCGCGCTTCTCATATAGAGAAGCTGCCTGTTCATTCTCTAGCTATTACAAACAAGTCAGTGTTGCAAAAGAATTTTGAGTTAGGATAGAGCTGAAGAAGACCATCATTTTCTTTCAATTCATAATCGCTTGGATGGTGGCCTAGATTTGCTATTTTTGCACACATACTAGTAATAACAATTTGGCTTGCCCCATGCTTTGGTGGTATACATGAGATAATGCGCTGTTGTAAATCGCGAGCAGTAGCAGTATTGGAAATAGTAAACGTTTCCTGTACTATCCGAGTTGGCAAGTTGATATATACGTGAAATGCAATTGCCCCTTCAATAATTGTTCGTGTTTGCAGTTGATATACACGTGCCTGCCAACGCTCTACTTGTGTGCGCGCCGGAAGAGTATCCCCTCTTATTTGAGTGTACTGATTAAGTCTTTGATCAATTGTAATGACTCGGCCTGCAAGCTCGCTTGGCGTTCTGTGAGAAGAATTTGATTGCTCTATGTACGCTTCAAGTTGAGATATTTGTTGATCGATTTCTAACGTTAGTTGTCCTATATTATTTGCCATATATACCCTTTAGTATGTAAATTGAAAAATTATTACACACTAAAGGGTAAATAATCAATAAATACTGACCCAGTCTCTTATTGTCTAGCTGCTCTTGCAATTTCTTCAAGCGCTTCTTGACAACCTTTTTGGAAAAGATTACGAGAGCTGGCAGACATATCTGTAATATCAATTGTAGATTCGCTCATGAGCGTCCCCTGATGCAAGTGTTCTGCCAATGTAGTCAGCTTGTTAAAGAGTGCATTGACCTTATTGCGACTCTCTTCCGATACGTCATCATCAAAGATAAAGCGCCTTGTTTGCAAAATTTTCTTTGTCAGTGTCTCATACTCGGGTGCTGTAAGAGATTTCAATTGCGCACGTGCTTCTGTAATCTCCTGTATTCGACCATTATAACCTTGCAGCCGTTCGCTAGAAAAGGCTGTAGGACAATGTACATCTGGAATTGAGAGCTCTTTAAGCTGTGCAAAGCACGCAAGTGGAACGTAAATGTCTGCATCAAAACAGTCCATTAACTCCCTGCCTGCTGCTTCGCTCTTTTGCTCAGTCAGATAACTTACTAATGTATTATCTGTGTACAGGTCTATAAATGCCTGCTTGACCTGGTTTTTTAGATGCTGCTGGTACTCAGCATCCTTAGGGGCATGTGAGTTTAATACAAATACAGTAGGATCTTCCCCATCCGGCTCTCCAATCCTTATAAATACGACAAAATCCCGGAATATCGCCCAAAGCCTCTGCCGGTAAGATGAATCCAGTATATTATTAAACGACATATTAGAAAGCGCGGCTCGATGCTCTGGGCGTTGCTCTAAAAACTCTCTTATGCGCAAGTGGTCAAATTCTAGTTGTAACCCCAAATCATCACGAAAAGCAGCAAGCAGACCATCGATGAACATCTCCGCTCCTTCCGGCACGAGCCGCAGCAGTCTGCGAATGGCAAGAGGTAGATCCGAATCAGCTGCAGCCTTGCCTGCAAGAGAATCAAACCAGCTCCCAAAGACGAGCTGGGCAGCTGCAGCCGCTCCAAAATAGAGGATCTGATGGGAAAGAAACGCGGGCGTATACTGTTTGAACAAAGGATCTGTACGCAAAAGATGAATTTGCATCCACACCAATGCCACACTCTGTATGCAATAGGCCCATACTTTGACGGTATGCTTCTGTAAAAATTCAAAACGAGCGCCGCTGATAGTATGCGCTACAGTGGCAAGGAGGGCAATCGCCAGAGAACCTGCAGCCTCAGCTACAGCAATTACACTGGTGAATACTCGCAAGCCGATTGTGCTGCCATAGGCAATGGCCCTCACTACACGCCCATGCCATGCATCTGGGCAGACGCTGCTATAACACATAATGCCAACGTTATTGATAGAACGAAAAAGGTGGGCACTTATTGGCTGAAAATGCAACACGCCAGTTGAGAGGTATTCGTCATTTGGGGGGACTGCAAAAAGTGTAGCAACAGTCTCTTCGACTGAATTTTCCAAATCGTGTATGCTCATCGCAACTCCTTAAATTCTAGAGAATATGTTACATCGGCTGTATATAAAAAACGTTGTCCTCATTGACTCTTGTGAGCTCTTGTTTGCCTCCGGCTTCACTGTCGTGACTGGTGAGACTGGAGCTGGAAAGTCGGTCTTGCTTTCGGCAATTAGCCTTCTTTTAGGCTACAAACAAGACAGTTCTATCATTAGACAGGGTGAAAATCAAGCTTTTGTCGAAGCATCGTTTGATATTGATGGGGATCCAATTCTTTTGCAATTCCTTGAAGAATCCGGTATAGAACATGACTCGCGAGATGCTCTGATCATTAAACGAGAAGTACTTCATTCCGGCAAAAGTCGCTGCTATGTCAACAACAGCTCCGTTCCTCTCAATTTTTTGCGTAAACTTGCCCCTTTTCTTATTGAGCTCTCAGAGCAGCACACTCATGTCCAGCTGCTTGATGAAGAGAGGCCTCTTGAGCTTCTGGATCAATTTGCCAACTTACACGAGACCAAAAAAGAATTTCAAAAGGCGCATGCCTTGCACCAGCTGATTACAAAACGCATCAAAGAGCATCTGGAAAACAAAAGCGCAAGGCTTCGTCTGATTGAGACATGCCAAAGAGAAATTAACGAAATTGAAAATGCAAACCTGATAGAGGGCGAAGATGAGGCGCTCTTTTCTGATTATTCCAAACAGGCAGAAGAAGCACAAGCAGCTCAAGTACTTCAAGAGCTCCTTTGCCATGTTGAAACAGAAGAGCACTCTCTTCTTTCAGTTATGGCAAGGCAAAAACCCGCCTTTGAAAAGCTGGCGCAGTTAAGATCGGAATTTCAAGCTCCTTATCATTCTTACTGCCTGGCACTTGAAGATATCAAAGAAGTAGCCTACCAACTGAATAAAGAGGCAGGCAAGCTAGATGTCTCATCAGAGACGCTTGCTCGATTGGAGGCACGCCTGCAGGAACTTGATGGACTCAAGCGCAAATATGGCCATACGGTAGCGGACATCCTTGCCTGGAAAGGGTCTCAGCAGCAACTTCTGCGTAAGCTCGAACATGAAGATGAGAGTTTCGATGAACTGCAAGAAACATTGCGATCTGCTCTACAGGATGCAGATAGGCTGGCTGCCATTTTGTCAGAAAAGAGACGCCAGACGGCAGCCCAGTTATCAAAACAGGTGACGCACGAGCTCAGGCAGCTCAATATGCCGCATGCAGAGTTTGAGGTTGTACTTGCGCCAGGAGCGCGTACAGACAATGGAGATGAAATGATCTATTTCTTCCTCACGCCTAATCGAGGAGAAATGCGCCTCAATATCCAGCATGGAGCTAGCGGCGGCGAGCTGGCCCGCCTGTCTCTTTGCCTGCAGAGCATCATTTGCCAGGATAAGGAACATGTCTGTATCGTCTTTGACGAGGTCGATGCCAATATTGGGGGCACGACAGCCTCGATTGTAGGTAAAAAACTCCAGGAACTTGCCGCTCGCAGGCAAGTGATTGCAGTGACTCACTTTCCACAGGTAGCCATCTACGGCAATGCCCATTTCCAGATCCGAAAAATTGATGATGAAGCACGCACCTACTCACGTATCGAACAGCTTGAGACTGCCGCTCAAAGACAAGAAGAGTTGACACGAATGGTTGGCGGTCAAGAACTATTTACAAATTTTGCAGAAGCGACTAAGGTGTAGGTATTATAATTTTGGAGGATGTTTTTCTGTGAAGCGCCTAGTACTTTCTACCCTATTGCTTGCCCTATCTCACAGCCTATTTGCTGCAAACAATGATATAGCTGACTCAAATGACTCTCGCACGACTTTTGTTCAACAATGGGCACAGCATCCTGAAGAGCC
>CAYOTQ010000099.1:0-994 GCA_964406915.1 uncultured bacterium | reverse complement strand
TTCACTGCAGATCTTGCAGCCATACGTAAGGCAGCACGCCATAACCACTGCCACCAACAGTTGGGCTTTTCTCAAGGAAGGCTCCTTGGCACCTATAATTTTACTCCAAATGATGTCAGCGGCCTGTCGCTAGGAGCTGGTTACTCACAAGCAAAATTTGATTTTTCTCATCACGCCCCATTTCATCAACACCATTTCCGCAATCTTCTGCTTACAGCTGGCGTGTTTACAAAATCCATAGAAAAATGGCGCTGGGATGCAAAGGTAGAAGTACAAATGAACACAAACCACTTTGCACAAGCGCGGTACACCCTCTTTACTGGCACCTTAAATGGCGCCTACAAGTGGCATAGCACACGCAATCTCTATGCTGGAATTTTAGCAGTTACTGGGATGCGCTACACAAGTGTGCTTCCAATACTTGGTATAGACTACAAGCCATCAGACAAATGGAAGTTGAATTTGATATTTCCTCTCAACATCTCTGCTGTCTACAGCTTAAATAAAGACTGGTCTGTCGATGTCGGACTGCGATCGTTTTTCTCCCACCAACGGCTTGGTGAAAATGAGAAAATCCCTCGAGGCTTTGTCACCTATCGCAATAACGGTGCTGAGGTGGGTCTCAACTACTCCTTTAATGACATTGTGACCTGCAATTTGTATGTAGGGGAAACTTTTAAAGGACGCTTGAGGCTCTCTGACAGAAACGACCGTCATCGCCAGCATCATACTTATAAAGCCTCTCCTTATATCGGACTGTTGGTAGTAGTGAATTTCTAGAATATGAGACGTATTCTTTTTTGCCTCTTCATTTGCTTGTGGATCTCTTCTTTATGCGCAGAGAAGTCGATCGGTATATTTACCTTTGCCGGAGCCCCCTGGGACCCTGACAGTATTAAGTCAGGAATCACAGGATCTGAAGAGGCAGTGATCTATATATCTGACGAGCTTGCAAAACTTGGATATAAGGTGGTGGTGCTAGGATGTCCCCCAG
>CAYOTQ010000098.1:5135-6186 GCA_964406915.1 uncultured bacterium | reverse complement strand
AGTGTTAAAGAAATACGATTATTTTGATCCACCACAACTTCCCTCTTGTGCGCTATAACGCACAAGTGTTACTATAGAACAACTGTACACTATAACGCACAAGAGATGAAGGAGATTTTATGCAACTACCTAGAAGCGCCCAGCAGATCCAGCAGGCGCTAGAACAAAAGGGCCTGCCATGCTCCGTGATTGAGCTTGAAGTGAGCGCTCGAACCGCCGCTGATGCAGCAAGTGCTATTGGCTGCCAGGTAGCAGAAATTGTCAAATCACTGCTTTTTTGCACAAAAGAGACAAATATTCCTGTGCTAGTACTTGCAAGCGGCATTAATCGCGTGAGCGAGCAGGCCATAGAAAAGCTTGTTGGCGAGCCAATTATCAAGGCGGATGCGAACTTTACACGCGAAATAACAGGCTTTGCAATTGGAGGCATACCACCTCTTGGGCATAAGCAGCCGATCGTTCATATCTTCATTGACGAGGAGATCCTCCAATATACAACCGTATGGGCAGCTGCGGGAACGCCGCATACTGTCTTTAGTTTGCCATCAACTGCGCTTGTCTATGCAACTGGCGGCAAGTTAGTGTCAATCAAGGCGGAGTAATGAAAAAAGTATTCTGGGATGATCCCTACCAGACATGTCTAGAAACGAAGGTGGCCCACATAGAAGGGGCAAACCAAGTGTTATTTGAAGAAACGATCGCTTACTCTTTTTCAGGCGGTCAGGAGAGCGATGTTGCCTATGTAAACGAGCTGAAAATTCTCCACTCTGAAATGAAAGGTACAGACATCTTCTACACGCTCCCCGAAGACCACGGTCTGTCTGTTGGCCAACATGTCTGTATGACAATCGACTGGCCGAGGCGATATCGTCTCATGCGCCTGCACTTTGCTGCTGAATTGGTGCTCCAAATCATTACCAACCGCTACCGCCTGGAAAAAGTAGGAGCGCATATAGCTGAGACAAAAGCTCGCATAGATTTTGCCTATCCTGAACACATCTCAGCTCTATTTGATCCCATACTTGCAGACTACTGTGCCATCATAGATGCC
>CAYOTQ010000098.1:0-5125 GCA_964406915.1 uncultured bacterium | reverse complement strand
GATAAACCTATCATCACTGGCTTTTCAGATGTGGAGACGCAAAGGCGTTTCTGGAAGATTGAAGGTTTTGCTATTGTGCCTTGTGGGGGCACTCATGTGAAGTCGACTAAGGAAGTTGGCTATGTGAACCTCAAGCGTGCGCGCGCAGGCAAAGGAATAGAGAGAATAGAAATTACACTTTACTTATAATCAACCCACCCTTACTTTTTCTCAAAAGAATCCTTGGCAATGAGGGCTTTTGTGAAAAACATCCTCTTTCTCCTCTTCCTTTTCTTTTCATCCCTTTCTGCCGAAGACTTCTTTGACGATGAACCTCTCCCCCAGGAAACCGCTCCCCCATCCCTCGTCAACCTGACCTCCCTGCCCTCATCTATCGTCAACCACTCTGTCAACATGGAGCAGCGAAAGGGGCAGGGTCATGAAGGCGCTGGGGTGGTCATTGAACCAATTATGCCTAATGCAGGCACGGTCCCTTTCACCGAGTGACTACTCAATAATACGGCAATGTTTTAATATACTTCTCCAAGACATCTAACTTAAGTACTTTGATGTTATAGTCCTTTAACGCACTGCTTACCATCTTTTTTTGCTCTGCTGTTCCTCCAACAAAAACATATTGAAGGTCCTTACCTAGATAGGCAGGTCTATATAGTCGAAGCTCTTTTGGTTTACCTACCACGCCTGTAGATTCGAGATCGTCCTTAAGTGTAGTTGATGCCCAAACAAGTGGAAAAGAGTCACTAAGAAAGCTTTGTTCTTGTGTAGAAAGTGGTTTGGTCTCATTAAAATACTCGATGACATCCTGAAGTTTTTGATAGTTAGTCTTTTCATCTTCATTTGCAAAAATCTGTTCGCCTTTTTCTAATTCTTCGTTTCCGTTTTTGTCAGAAATATCCTTAACATCCTCTCTACAACCAGGTATCCATTTATTATGGATACTATTTTGTATTTTTATTTTCTCATCTTCCGAAAACTGATCAAGTAAAATTCCCTGCAGCACAAAACGCCTTAGGTGATAAATATTACTCTCCTCAACATTGAGTTTTCGAATTTTTTGAAATAGAGGTTCCTGCAGGCCTGTAGGTTCTAGCTCGGCATAACTTAAGGCTTGAGACGCGGAGCAAAGAGTTTCTAATGGAACCCCACATATTGCTGGGTGGCCATTTGACAATACTGGCCCACTGCCTAATAGTAATTCCCCGCCAAGAGGCGCAATGCGAAATGCAGGTAAAAAATATGATGGCACAAGTGCTGGAGTTTCCAAATATGTAGCAACCCGAAGAATCCCTGGTAATGCCACTGAAGTATTCCCAGAAATCCAAGTAATTTTTTTCAGCTCCAGTTCACTCAAGCCTATATCATCTTCTTGATTATCCGCCTTTTGGGTATCAACTTTTTGGGTATCAACTTTTTGAGCATAAAATATATTTTTCGTAGCTTCTGAAATAATATTCGCGTTTTCGAAAACTCTTTCGACTACTGTCCGCGCAAATTTTTTCGCGCAAGAATATAAAGGAAAGATATCAAAGCAAGGACACATATTTATTTTCATAAAACCACATTTTTATTTATGTTTCTGTGAATTGTACTATGAAATAACAATTATAGTCTAATAACAAAATCAACAGAATTCTGTGTCTCGAATTAGTAGAGTATAAAAATCAGGTCTCGTCTGACCATCAAAGACAGCATTTGATTTCTGTCCAGAACCTCCCAAAAATAAGTGGAAACAAAGTGGGGCTTTTATGGGAGGAAAGGCTATTTCTGTGCAAAACCCTGAGGCGCTAGAAGAGATGCTCGCGCGAGAAAAAGTGGGATCTTTCAAACATCCTTTTTTATTTTTGAAATGCCTTAAGGATAATTTGACGACCTTGCTTTTGCTTGTTAGACCTGCCAAGTGGCCTCCTCGACAGGGCATGAACGGGTAAGTAAATGGAACCATCTTGGGTTTTAAAGGAAAATTCAGAGATGAATGTCCGAATGAGAATTTATTTTTTAGCATTTGGTCAGCAGGAGTAATTGCTGAATACACAAAAACTAATGACTTATAAATTCAGAGGAATATATTGTTTATTCCGATTAGCGTGACTTCCATTTTTTTTAAAAAAATCACTACGGTTAGCATATGAAAAATTTACCAAAATGCCCTCAATGTAGCTCTGAATTTACCTATGAAAATGAAGATCTTTATATTTGTCCGGACTGCGGCCACGAATGGAGAGAAAATATAGTAGCAGAAGATGAAAAAAGAGAGGATCTAGTGGTAGTACGCGATGCTCACGGAAATATTCTCAAAGATGGAGATAGCGTGACTATCATCAAAGATCTTAGGGTCAAAGGATCGTCTTCATCAATCAAAATAGGAGTTAGAGTGAAGGATATTCGTTTAGTTGAAGAAGTAAACGGTCACAATATCGAAGCTAAAGTTCCTGGTTTTGGAGTAATGATGTTGAAATCAGAAATCGTAAAAAAATCAAATTGAATAACAGTTTTCTAGTGGATCAATAGAAGGGACAAGGTCACCCCCCCTAAAGAACCCATATTTTACAAATTAAAAAATAAAGAGGATGTATGCACGTCAATACACATGACACCCAAACTCATGACAACCAAGAATTTCCAAGTTTAGGTGAAGGAGCTACTGCTTCAAACTCAAAGCAGTCTAAAACTTTTTCTGGACGTATTATTACTCAGAGTCCAGCTCTTACTCGACCTTCACAAAATATAAGCCCTCTCACAGCAAACCCAATAAACACTATCAATGAAGATGATGATGATGTAGAACTTCCAGAATATACCAGAGTCCGTCAGTTATCATCCATGGACGTACATTATATGGTGTCTTTTTATGAAGGAGGAGAAAAAGGCCCAAAAACGCTTGCTATTTCTGAATTTACTATGGCAAAACAAGAGGAACTCGAAGCTCAAATAAAAGAGAAAAATATTCCTGTGTTTCTTTTTTCTGCTGGAGACACAATGACACAAGAGCAAATAACACGTTTTGAAAAGTTTCTTGAAAGTAATCCTCTTATAATAGGACTTAATGTATTTTATAGCGAATTTCAAGCTCCTTTAAAAATTGGACCTTGGATCGAAAAATTAATGATGCGTTTTCAAGGATCCTCATCGTTTTATCCTAATTTAAGCGATGCAAAAAGCCTTGTCGTATGTTTCTTAGAGTATAACCTATGTTCTGATAAAGGCCCTGAAGGTCGTTTGAAGATACCTAAAGACTCGAAATTAGAAATTCTCTGTTTAACAAAAATTCAGCAATACCCATTAATTGAATCTGCAATAGATCTTAAATATCTTTCAATAACAAAATGTCCATCAGAAGACCCGTTTTCTATATCTAAAAACATTTATTTACAATATTTATGTCTTGAGAACTGTGGAATCAGGAGTCTTCCTACCCCTACAAACCACCCATATCTCAGAACCATAGTACCTATAAAATGCTACAATCTTGATAAAAATCCTTTTGTCCGCCACGATTCAGAGGGAACAACCATACATACTCAAAGTACTTTTAGGCGAAATCCAGAAGAGGTCGGTGGGAATGCAAGACATTCATCTTTTTTCAAACCATCTGAGGACGAAACGATTGAGGAAGATTTTTCTCTCATGACTATTGAAGAGCAAGAAGATAAAGAAGCCGATGATACAAAAGCTTTTAAAAATAAAAATAGTCTCAGCAGCCCTTCAAGCTCAACGTATTCTAATGCTGTTTCAAGTTCGCAAAACAATTCTGGATATCTATACCCTCAGCAAAGCCAGGGCTACTCTCAGCCAAGCTCTCCTTCATACGCGACAATGGTTTCATCTTCACAGAAAATTAGTACCACATATCAAAATACCCGTGGAGGTCAGACCAATCACAATTCGAGAAGCACTTCTTCTTATACACCTTTTAGTTCACCAACAACTTCATACCAAGGTCATTCCGCGAATAGTTCTGCAAGAGGATCTCGCGGTGGCCGTGGTAATCAAGGGAATTCTCGAGGGGAATCAAGAGGAGGATCAAGAGGCATGTCAAGAGGTACATCACGGGGGAATAAAGCTCCTACAAATGGTAGAGGAAGAGGAAATACGCATTAAATCTTCTAAAACCTCGCATTAAAAGGTTTTTAAGAGTCAACCAAATCTTCGCTTTTTACAGCTTCAACAACGTGTGAGAAACAATCAAGCAAACTCCCTGAGGTCACTTGAAGCGCTTTGGGTATCGTGTTTTGTGTCACATCAAAGTAAAAAGCGAAGCTCATATCAGTCTGAGACATTCCCAAATGGGTCTTGTAAAAGCTCATCGCTGTCTGGACTGACGTAAGTTCTACTCTTTTCTTATTTAGTTTTCTTGCAAGTTCATATACCTGTCTCATCAGTGTGGTCCCCGCACCTTTTACAGTAAAAGCTTTATACTCACCCATATTTGAAACATTCATTCTCACGTTCCAAGCTGCTGACAATAGTGTATTCACAATAATACTATCTATTTTTTGACTCACTGCAGCAATAGCTTGAACGCGTTGTTCGTTATCATAAAGCACCAGAAAATAATGATCTTTGACAAGCCAAGGATTTGGCTGTACCACTATTAAAAGCTCAGAATATGCTAATGCAAAAAGCCGATCTTCTTCTAGAATATTTACCTCATTTGTGTTTTTTGCAATACGCTCAGATTCCTGAAGACGAACATCCATCACCTTCAGCCACTCAGCCTTAACCTTCTTTATTTCTTCAGAAAGCTCCTTTTTTTGAGCATCGTTTGTTAAAACAGAATAGATCTTAAGAGCAAATGGTGCACAAGATCGCGTGTCACGATTTGCAACCAACATCTCTTGGGTATTTTCAATCTCGCCTTGTGATCCTGAGCTTTCTAATTTATTCATATTTTTAAAAACCTATTTTTTGAAATCAAAGAATCTATTTAGCATCTCTAAAAAGCTCATTTTCTCATATCGCTGAAGTTTCAGAAGAGATCTGTTTTACCAAAAGCAGGATTAAATAAAGGCCCTGTGGGACAAGTCGACCAAGAAGCTCTAATTAAGAGACTGTCTCTGAGTTTTTCTCTATATCCTTTTCCGTTATGATTTTTCAATACAACTATTTATTGACACACATGGATTAC
>CAYOTQ010000097.1:1873-6196 GCA_964406915.1 uncultured bacterium | reverse complement strand
CTACACAAGCCTCTTTGCTCTCTTTTGCTTTTTACTCGACTACAAAATCAAACATGGACCTACAGAGCTGCCGGAAGCGGCGCCCTTCAGAGACCCCTTTAAAGCAGGAAGCTACTAATGGACACAGAACTGCTCCAAATCCTCTGGTACTCGGTGTTTATCCTGTCAATGTTTGCCTATGCAGCTCTTGACGGATTTGATATTGGCGTCGGCTGCTTGCACCTCTTTGCAAAGACTGACTATGACAGGCGCATATTTCTCAATGCCATCGGACCGGTATGGGATAGCAATTCTCTTTGGGTAGTGATTACCTCAGGCGTGCTCCTCTCTGGGTTTCCTATGGCCTTTTCTGTCCTTTTTTCTGCTCTCTATCTACCGATGATGCTCCTGGTATTTGGATATATCTACCGAGCTGTCGCCATTGAATTTCGAAGCAAAATTAACAGTCCCAAGTGGCGGCGCTACTGGGACTGCATGTTTGCCGGCTCCAGTTATTGCCTGGCTATTGGCTTTGGCGTGGTGCTTGCCAATTTGATTCACGGCCTTCCTATCGATGAACAAGGCCACTTTGTCAAAGATTTAAGCGTCCTCCTATCCCCCTATGCACTGCTTTTGGGCTGCTTTACTACTCTACTCTTCATGGTGCATGGCGCTCTGTATCTTGCCATCAAAACTGTTGGCAACCTTCACGATCGCCTCTATCGATGGTGCTGGAGACTCTTTGTACTCTTTGCCGTTGTCTGGGTTATCGTCAACAGCGTCACGCCGCTTCTAGAATCACAAGTAATTGCACTCATTGCGGGCTCCAACGGCTTATGGCTCTTCTATCCACTGGTCTTCCTTGGCCTTTCCGCAGTGGTTGCTATGGGCCTCAGCATCAAACGTCGCAGTTATGCATGGGCATTTCTTGCCTCTGCCGGTGTAATTTTGTCCTTAATTGTCTGTTACACTGTGGGAACTTATCCCAATATCGTGCGCTCAAGCCTGAATGAAGCGTATAGCCTTACCATCTTTAACGCCTCGTCTACTCCCTTTACTCTAAAAATTCTCCTTACCGTTGCCGCTATAGGCACTCCACTCTTCTTCCTCTACATCCTCTACTCCTATCGTGTCTTTCGAGGAAAAGTAGAAATCGATACCATGAGCTACTAAATGGAAGAGCTCACGGGATGCATTGAGCACCTGACCTATCAAGATGAAGAGAGCTTTTTTACTGTAGCCTCGCTTCTCTGCCCAGGAAAAACCAAGCCTGTTGTCATCACAGGCACCCTACCGGCGGTCCAGGTTGGAGAGACCATTTCATGCAAAGGAGAATGGAAGAGGCATCCGAAGCATGGCTTGCAATTTGACGTGCAGGCCTACGAGCTACAGCTGCCCCAAGATGCCCGATCGATAGAAAAGTATCTTGCTTCAGGAGCTCTTCGAGGAATTGGTAAAAAATTTGCCTCAAAGATCGTTGCCAAATTTGGCAAGCAGACGCTGCAGGTCATCGACAAACAGCCAAAAATGTTGCAAGAAGTAGAAGGTCTTGGCGAAAAACGGCGCCAGCAGCTTGTCGCCAGTTGGGAAGAGCACAAGTCCCTCAATGAGCTTCTCATTTTTTTTCAAGGCTATGGAATTTCACGTACCTATGCTAAAAAGATTTTGCGTGCCTATGGCAGCTTTGCGCTGCAAAAGATCAAACAAAATCCGTTTCAGCTGGCAAAAGAAATTCGAGGCATTGGCTTTAAACTGGCAGACCAAATTGCAAAGAACTTAGGCTTTGCCTCCAACTCCCCAGAACGTATTGCCGCCGGCATCGACTTTGTCCTCTATGAGCTGTCCCAAACAGGCCATGTCTGCTATCCTCTGACTGCCTTTGTTGAGAGAGCAACAGAGACTCTCGCTGTAGAAGCGGCCCTGATTCAGGACCAGCTAGGAAAACAACTACAGGCCGGTGAGATCGAAATCAGACGGTGCGGCAGCGACGATCTCTTTATCTGGTCTAAAGTGCTCTATCACTGCGAACAGGGAATCGCATCAGAAATTAGCCGCCTGCAGCAAGCAGAGTGCGCTATCAGGCAGGTCAATGTATCAAAAGCGATCGAGTGGGCACAAGAGCGCCTCCGCATTCGTTTTGCTCCTCTGCAGTGTGAGGCTATCTGCCAAGCTCTGCAGGAAAAAGTCTCTATCATCACAGGCGGTCCCGGAACCGGAAAAAGCACCATTACCAAAGCTATTCTTTGCGTTCTCGGCAAACTGACCAATAAGATCATTTTGGCAGCCCCTACGGGAAGGGCAGCAAAGCGCCTTGCGGAAATTACTCGCCACTATGCCTCGACTATCCATCGCATCCTCAAGTTTGACTTTACAAAAGGGGCCTTTAAGTACGATAAAGACACCCCCCTCACCTGCGATCTTGTGATCATCGACGAAACAAGCATGATCGATACCTATTTGATGTTCCAGCTGCTACGCGCTATTCCCTCTCATGCCAAGGTGGTACTCATCGGCGATGTCAACCAGCTGCCAAGTATCGGCCCCGGCACCGTCCTTGCCGACCTCATCGCCTCAGAAAAAATTTCTTTGACAAAGCTAACAGCCATTTTCCGACAGGCAGCAGGCTCGCAAATTATCGTCAATGCCCACCGCATTAACGAAGGGAAGATGCCGTTTACACAAAGCCTTCGTAAAAGCGACTTTCTCTTTGTTGAGGCAAAAGAACCGGAAGAAGTAACGGGCACCATTCTCACACTAGTGACAAAAACGCTGCCCGAAAAATATCCTTTTGATCCCAAAAAGGACATTCAGGTTTTAGCTCCCATGAAAAAGGGCATTTGCGGCATCGACATCCTCAATCAGCAGCTGCAGCAGGCGCTTACTCCCAAGAACGACGCCGAAAATAATGGCTATTTTCGTGTAGGCGATAAAGTGATGCAGACACGAAACAACTACACAAAAGATGTCTTTAACGGAGATATCGGCACCATTGTCGCGATCGATCCATTAGTAGGGTCGTTGTCGGTAGAATTTGATGAAAAGATTGTGCCTTATGAGGTAATGGAACTCGATGAGTTAGCACTCGCCTATGCTGTGTCTGTCCATAAGTTTCAGGGAAGTGAGTGTCCATGCGTCGTGATGCCTGTACATACCTCCCATTTCAAGCTGCTGACAAAAAACCTTCTCTACACAGGCGTCACCAGAGGAAAAAAGCTTGTAGTAGTTGTGGGCACCAAAAAGGCGCTTGCGATTGCTGTCAAAAATGAAGATGTGGACAAGCGCTACACAGGGCTTTATAAAACTTAAACCCAAGTGACCACTCAATGGCGTCAACTTAAATTGCGCTTCGCTTGGCGAGAGTACACTATAGGGTGTCCCTAGCGCTCTGTACCTTGTTTCGTTGCACTTTGCGACGTGCAAAAAATATTTTTTGTGTAAAGTATTGAATGGTTATACTATACACAAAAAATCTTGTGTCCATTTGGTGTTACACAAAGGAGCTGCCATGAAACAGCCTTTTATCCCCCATACTCTGCCACCTGCAAACGTGAATTGGCAACAGCTGGCTCCGTTAATAGGACGAGCCAGTGCTGAACTTGCCAGATATGACGGACTGCTCCAAACCATGATTAACCCCAACATACTTCTATCTCCATTGACGACGAACGAAGCTGTTTTATCATCGAAAATCGAAGGAACACAAGCCACACTAAGTGAAGTGCTTGAATTCGAGGCTGGCAGCTATTTTGATACAGAAAAAGCAAATGACATTCAGGAAATTCAGAATTACAGACACGCGCTCTTATCTGCAGAAGAGGCAGTAAATAACGGACGATCACTCTCTCTTAATTTTATCAAGTCGCTACACCAGATTTTGATGCAGGGTGTAAGAGGGAAAGATATGTCGCCTGGAGAGTTTCGAAATACGCAAAACTATATTGGATCAAAAAATCGACCAATTGAAGAAGCGATCTTTGTCCCTCCGGCGCCACTCATTCTCCATGATTCTTTAGAAAAGTGGATGGTCTATGTCAATTCTGAAAGTGGAGATATCATTTCCCAGCTTGCCGTTATTCACGCTCAATTTGAGATTATTCATCCATTTAAAGATGGAAATGGAAGAATTGGTCGGATTTTGGTCCCTATCTATTTATACCAACGACGTTTTTTACATCGGCCTATGTTTTACATAAGTGAATATTTAGAAAAACATAGAGAGGAATATTGTGCGTCTCTCGGTGAAATTTCAACAAGTAACAATTGGCAACAGTGGATTGAGTTTTTTCTTCGGGCCGTCGAAGAGCAAGCAAACTATAATTTTGAAAAGGGAAAACTCATAAGAGC
>CAYOTQ010000097.1:0-1863 GCA_964406915.1 uncultured bacterium | reverse complement strand
ATTTGGTCCTGACATGCCTATCCATTTTTTACAATTTCATCCATCTTACAAAATCCCAATTTGCTATCCCTGCCTTAGATGCCTTTTTTGCCCACCCTATTCTGAAATCAAGCGATTTTATGGAGAAAACAGGAATTACTAATCGAACAACAGCGAACAATATTTTGTCACAACTTGAGAACGGAAAAATTATTAAGACTATAAAATCCGCCTCAGGACGCTCCCCTGCTATTTATGTAATGTCTGAAATTCTGAATATAGCCGAAGGAAAGAAATTGTTTTAATTACATGAATGTGGAGATCTACATACACAAAAAAGATTTTTTACTATACAATTAATCGTAATCTTACGTAAAAACCAGGAAATATAAAACTTCTATGTCATTCAACGACCTTGGGCTCATTCAAGAGCTCCTCCGCGCCATTGCTGAAGAAGGCCATACGCAGCCAACCCCCATTCAAAAACAAGCCATCCCCCCGATTCTCGAAGGCGGCGATATCTTGGCAAGCGCCCAAACAGGCACCGGAAAAACAGCAGGTTTTGCACTGCCTCTCTTGCAGCGTCTCATGATGTATGCGAACAAAACTCCCAGGATCCCAAAAACACCTAAGGCACTTATCTTAGTTCCCACACGAGAACTTGCCGCCCAAGTAGAAGAGAATGTGCGGACCTATGGAAAGTACCTGCCTCTCAAATCAACAGTGATCTTTGGAGGCGTCAATATCAATCCGCAGATCAATAGCTTACGTAGCGGCGTAGATATTGTAATCGCCACACCTGGACGCCTTTTAGACCATGTCATGCAAAAGACTATCGACTTATCGCAAATACAAATACTTGTCCTCGATGAAGCTGACCGCATGCTCGACATGGGCTTTATTCACGATATTCGCAAAGTCCTTGCTCTCTTGCCAAAGAGCCGTCAAAATCTTCTCTTTTCGGCTACCTTTTCCGATGACATCAAGAAGCTGGCCACAGGACTTTTGCAAACTCCAAAGATCGTAGAAGTCACACGTGTGAATACGCCGGCAGAGCTTGTCTCACAAGTGGTCCATCCTGTAGACAATAAGCGAAAGCGCGCCCTGCTTGCTCATTTAATTTCTTCTCAAAACTGGAAGCAGGTGCTGATCTTTACCCGCACCAAGCATGGCGCCAACAGACTTTCTGAGCAGCTGACAATGGATGGCATCACAGCTGCTGCCATTCATGGCAACAAAAGTCAGTCCGCTCGCACCAAAGCCCTAAAGGACTTTAAAGACAGTACAATACGCGCGCTTGTCGCCACAGATATTGCCGCGCGCGGTCTTGATATTGACCAACTGCCGCATGTAGTAAATTTTGAGCTGCCTCAAGTGCCAGAAGATTACGTACATCGTATCGGCCGCACCGGCCGTGCAGGCAGTGAAGGCCAAGCCGTCTCACTTGTGTGCATTGATGAAGAGAGGCTCCTTCGAGATATCGAGCGGTTGCTCAAACGAAAAATTCCAAGTGTTACCATCGCTGGCTATGAGCCAAACCCCTCTATTCAAGCAGAACCTATTTTCAAACAGCGCCCGCCTCGAGGCAGCTTCTCTCGCAGATAAGCAAATACTCTCGAATCAGAGAATTAAAAAATATAATTTACATTCGTTTTGATTTCTGCTACTTACTCAAGAAAGTAACAGGAATCAAAGCATATGGATATACACTCAGGCTCTTTCGGCTGTGAATTTACATTTAACAACGAAAAACATTTCATTCAGATAGAGGGAGAGCGAGGCAAGATCACTCCAGAAAAATTAAAAAATCTGATCTGTGAAAAGCTGAAAAATAGCGCCTCGCCTGCCCCTGCTGTAAAAGATATCACGATTAATAAAGTATTT
>CAYOTQ010000096.1:0-6213 GCA_964406915.1 uncultured bacterium | reverse complement strand
CAAAATCATGCAATGTAAACTGCAGGCAGTATCGTAAGCTCCCTTCGATATTTCTGATATCAGCTCGGATATGTCCAGATTTTACCACAGGACTTCCAAGATCACTGAAATGGGCGCCAAAACAAGAATTTTTCTGCTGTTTCTTGCCCTCCTCAATCGCTGTCTGTAAATCGAAAAATGGGTGTGCTTTGATATCGGACATGTTCTGTTTGTGCGTCAAAAGAATCTCAGAGAGCAGCTTAACGACTTCTTGCGGCTTGTCTTCTCGTATCAACTCCAAGATAGTCTGCATACAGTGAGAGTGATACAAAGCGCTATTGTTTGATGATGCAGGATTTGATGATGCAGGATTTGATGATACAAGAGATGGATTAACACAAGAAATAGTATCTTCGCTACGTTCCACTGCCGCACTACACGAATTTGCCATACAACCTCGTTATTACATATAAAATATTATAAACATAAAAATAAAATCTCGCGTTAATTATAAATAATGTCGTACAATTTTCAATAAAAAAGGATAATTATGGGAGTTGTCGACTATCTTATTTCAGGTCCATCTGACAGTTTTTCTTCTCTAAGGCGTGATTTTTATCCCCAGGCTCCACAGCCAATCACCCTCTCAGACACCCCGCAGCCTTTTTCAGGCACTATTACCTCACTTAGTGACGATGGACAGACAAAAACTGCCATTATTGACAACATGACCCGAGTACGTACCGTCTCCGACCGTATTTTTCACGCCGCACGGGAGCGTTGGTCAGATATCTGGCTGAAGACAACTGTTACAGCTGTTATCACCACCCTTGGAGGCGCAGGCACCCTTGCAGCCTCAATTACTCTTGGCGTCTGTGTGCCTCCGTTACTTCCTCTTGCACTTGTTGTTGGTGCAGTTGGCCTTGCCGTAATTGGATGCGGTATTTTTGCCTCAGTCAGAGCCTATCAGGCAGATGAGCAGTATGCTGCATGGAAAGATGTCGTAGATATCGCAAGACAGCAGCGCATTCGTGCTGGACGAGAGGGATTTAGTTATGTTCACAAAGAGCAGTTGAAATCATCGGTCGTGAACCAGGCAGAGACAAAGGCTCTATGGCACCAGCATCTAGCCTCCTGCAAAGCTCAATTTCGTCAGCATGCCTATAGCTATCCAGGCCTTCAAGCCCAAATCGTAAAAGACTTCTTCAACAACTCTCCTCTCGAAAGTAGTGCTGTAGCCTACGCATTTACAAATGTCCCTCCTCAATACTTGCCGAGTAATACCGCCTACCCTCAGCTGCATGCCAAGTACCGACATATCTGCATTGCCGCCAATGCGCAAAAGACGCATGTTTACGCGCAGTCCATGCAGCAGTCAAACCAAATTCGTGCTGCCTCCTCCATAAACAGCCTCCTCATTCACAGTACTTTGGGCCGTCATCCAAGTGCCGCAGCCAGACAGGTACACAGCCTCTTGCAAGTGGGCAACTCCATGACCTCAGCCGCAGCGATAGGTGCCAATAAGTTTATGACGAATCAACGCATCGAAGATATTTCTCGTCATAAAGACAACTCTCTATCCACGCTTTTTACAGAAATCAAAAGCATGCTCGAAGCATATCCAAATTAATATGCCGGATTAATTTGGTTGCTTGAAAAAAAATAATTTGCGATGTGGTGTATCTATGCACCACAAGCAAAAAGATCATCCATTTTTTTCATCAGAACATGAACTATGTGCCAATCCACATTGGCAGTGCATAGGCAAGCATCACCATCATGGCATTGCTCTGCCTCTATCTGCTCTCAGGAATCCTCTTTCAGCCGGCATTGGCGAATTTCTCGACCTCATCCCCCTCATTGAATGGTGCACATCTATCAATTTTGATGTCATCCAACTCTTGCCTCTCAACGACTCTGGCGGCGATCCAAGTCCCTACTCCGCCCACAGCGCACAAGCCCTGCATCCCATTTACCTCTCAATAAATAAGCTGCCATCTCTTGAGCTCTTTGATGAACTTGAACTTCCCACAAATAACGACTCACAGCGTGTTGCCTACCACGATGTACTTCATAAAAAACAGCAATTCCTGAGAAAATATTTTCAGCGAGCCTTTCCTCTTATTCGCGACTGGCCAGCTTTTCATGCCTTTGTTCATGATAATCCCTGGCTGGAGGGATATGCTATCTATAAAACCCTCAAAGAACAGCATCAAGAGAGACCTTGGTGGCAGTGGGAAGAGACTCTCAAAAACCCATCGGCAGATACTCTCCAATCACTCAAAAAAGAGCTGGCGCAGGAAATCCACTACCATCAATGCGTCCAATTTTTGTGCTTTGAGCAGATGCGCATGGTCAAGGAGATAGCGGACAAAGAAGGTGTCTTCATCAAAGGAGATATTCCCATTCTTCTGAATAGAGATAGCGCCGACGTATGGCTGCAGCGCCATCTCTTTGTGCTTGATTTTGCCGCTGGTGCCCCTCCTGATATGTACAATGAAGAGGGGCAATACTGGGGATTTCCTCTCTACAACTGGCATGCACTTGAAGAGACAGGCTATGAGTGGTGGAAAACGCGCCTGAGTGTTGCTCAAGGGCTTTATCACCTCTATCGTCTCGATCACATCGTAGGCTTTTTCAAAATTTGGGCGATTCCCTTAGAAAAAAAGGCAAAAGAGGGCTTTTTTCTCCCACAGGATGAACGCCTCTGGATTCCTCAGGGAGAAACGATCCTAAAAGTCTTGCTTGGCTGCTGCAATATGCTGCCAATTGGTGAAGATCTTGGAGCCGTTCCTCCTTCAGTGCGCTATAGCCTCAAACATCTTGGAATTTGCGGAACCAAAGTGCTCCGATGGGAGCGTCATTGGGAGACAGACCGGTCATTTGTCAACCCTCATGAATTCCACCCCCTGAGTATGAGCTCTGTTTCGACACATGATTCAGAAACGCTTGCCCAATGGTGGAAGCTTCATCCTGATGAAGCTTCCCTCTTAGCCCGTGCGCGAGGATATCCCTGGCATGACACTCTTGAAGCTGCCACACGAAAGCAGATTCTTGAAGAGTGTCATACAAGCAGCAGCCTATTTCACATCAACCTCTTAGGGGAATATTTGGCGATGTTTCCAGATCTTGTGTGGGACAGCCCTGAAGACGAAAGGATCAACATCCCAGGCCTTGTATTGGACAGTAACTGGACCTATCGCTTCAAGCCAACGCTTCATGAGATAGTGACCCACAAAAAGCTGGCCTCTTTCATGAAAGCGCTTGCTCACAAAGCTCTTACTCATCATGAACTTTGACATCAAGCCACTCTTTTACAATAGCTGCATGCGCGCTGCCCTGCAGCTTGCGGAGAATCTCATCAAGGGTTGGATAGTGTTCCGACGGTATCCCTTTATGCTTATAAAGAATCTGCATCAAAGAACACCAGGGAGCATAACCTTCTAGGCCTCGAGCCTCTCTTATGGCCACTCTCACAGTGCGACTCTCCTGGGCATACGTGTACAGAGCAACTTCCAGACTTAGCCTATCGTGAAAAGTAAGAAAACATTCAGTAATTTTGGGATCATTCACATACCTACAAAAGGCAGCGTCTGCCACAACACCTTGAACAATGGTGCCTTTCAATACTTGGTGTACTTCTGCAAGCATGACAAGAGGTTTCATGTACTCTGGCAAACATTCGAATTCTTTGTTAGCAGGTTCATACTTCTGCGCTCTGGAGCTCCACAGATGTAACACAAGACTATCATGCAACTTTTTATGTTCACTATCTACGAGCGCGCAGTCATAGCCAAGCATCGTCTGGCCTATGCACTGCTTTACAATCTGGATAAGTTTTTGCTGATAAGGTGTACTCCCCTCGCAACGCGCAATCAGATTTTCACACTGAGCAGCAAGCACACTATTGAGCGCTGCGTTCGTATGACTGAAGAGGAGAAGCTGCTGTAATATCTTTCCACATGCCGAGAGATTTTGATCTGTCGTAACATAGGGATATTGTTCCAAAAATGTAGCGCAGAGACGTTCAAAGAGAGGCTGTTCACGTGCTTTTTTCAACATCTTGTTGCCCTGTTCAGACGCTGTGAGCAGGCAAAACAGTAGTTCTAGCACTGGATCTCTGGGCAGTTTTTTGCAAAAGAGCCTTCGGCATGCACCTACTGCAATAAAAGCCTGTATCTCTTCTGACAATGTCTCTTTAGATCGCAGTGTATTCAGCAAAGTATTACATTCAATCTCTGGATCAACCTTCATATCCTGTAATGGTTGCTCATATTGACTGATAAGAGTTTTGAAAAACCTTGTCGGTGCCTGCTCGAGATCTAAAGACTCAAGACTGATCTTCATATCGAAAAAGGCAAGCGATTTTTCTTTCAAGTTCGATTGCGATATTCTCATAAAAGAGAGTACCTTTTGCATTCCTTCAAAAAAGACAGTACTTGCTGACAATGTGCCAAGATAACACTTCAGAGCTTCTGCGTACTGCACACCCTCCATTACTTGAAGATGGTTCACATCATCGCAAGCAAAGAGCTCTGCTTGCAACATGGTAAGCTGGCTTTCAAACTCCAGGCATGCCCGCGGCTTACAGACAACTCCACGGTTTTGGATATTTCGTGCAACCTTCTCTATTTCCATCGCCGTCTTATAAATCTTGGGATACCATGTCCCAAAATAATTTTCTTCCACCTTGAATTTAAAACGGGATTGCAGGTCCACAAGCGAGATCTCTTCAAAATCCTCTTCCAGATTGTCCTCAGGTCTTGCAACTTCCCGGACTGCAGGCAGCCATTTTGCGATTGACTCTTGGAGATCCTGTAACTGTTCTTTCTGTGTGGGAGTGGTATGTGTTTTCATGGCAATAGGCACAAGATGGTGCAAAAATTGCACGAGCATTTGATCTTGAATAAGGATTTCTCCCCCGCTGCCGCGGGCATGTGTCTCGCAGCTCTGTACAATTGCTAGTCCATTCTTCAGAAATTCCTCATGTTTATTTATGGCGACAGAACACTTCACCATTCGTAATTGATACTGAGTCAATTCCTGATAATACGACTTATTGTTAAATAAATTTTTTAGCCGAGAAATCTGCTTTTGCAAATAATAGTGCTTTGTTTTGATTTCAATTATACGTGTTATGTCTGTAAGTGGCGATGGAAGCTTTTGCAATGCCTCATCGTATTTTGTAACGGCCGCTTCAAATTGAGCGGCTATTGTGGCAATCGTCGTACAATTGGCCACCCTCTTTGCCTCAATATTGCGACTACGTGTAATGCAAGTAATACGTCGTAAATCAAGATCTTGCACTTGGGTAATGAAGCCATCTGCTACCGTTAACGCTTCTTTGTGGATATCTGTCGGCGTAGATGAGAATAAAAACATGTTCGCTTCCTTTGTGACACGCATTTTGTAAGAATATTTCGTTGGAGCGGAGAGGTTACATGATTTTTATTTTTGAGACATCTAGCTTTTGTTGATACAGCTCGTAGGCAAGCTTCAGTTTGGCTGCTTTGTCAATTGTCTTCTGACTCTTTTGCGCTTCCTGATGTAAAAGTATGAAGGCCTTTTGAATATCTGGTATACCCTGCGGATTTGCTCGAATACCAGCCCTTACAGAAAAAGGGGCAAAATAGAGAAGAGGTAAAATATCCCACTCACGAGGCAGATCTGAGACGTCTACAGATGAGGCTTCAAATAAGTAAAATAACTCAACAACCTCATGAAAAGTAGTCAGAGCATAACAGTCCTTTACCGTTCTTTGCACAGCCTGAAACTCTTGTTTCTCCAGCTGCCCTGCAGTTTTCGTATCATAGAAATCAAAAATTACCTTTGACTGTTCGAGCCGTTGGCTCATCGCTGTACTGCCTGTGCGCAGGGTTGTGTCATGTGTGCTCTGGGAGACTTTGGCGAGCTTTTTCCGAATTGATTTCGAATACTTTGCAAAAATACACTCTATGATAGCTGTCAATTCTTTTCCGCTCTCTGCAAGATATCGATCTTGCTGTGTACTGTACTTTCCCGACAACTGCTTGAGAGTAGCACAATATATCCCTGATAACACCCTCATATCGTCTCTATGTGCAAAGCAGGCAAAAATTGCTTTTTGTACATCATCCAACGACTGTGTGAGAAGTGTTGCCTCCAGTTGATGTGTAAAAATAGCCTTGATGCTCACCCCCACAACATGTTGAACAAAACTGACAGGCGGTGGTGCTTCACTCATTTCGGATTCTT
>CAYOTQ010000095.1:0-6219 GCA_964406915.1 uncultured bacterium | reverse complement strand
CAAAAAAAACCGCTTGGCAAGCTTGCAGGCATTCCGATTGCCATTAAGGACAACATCAATGTTAAAGGCGAACTTACGACCTGCGGTTCAAAAATTTTAGAAAACTACCGTTCGACATATAACGCGACGGCGGTTCGCTTGATTGAAGAACAAGATGGCATCATCATCGGCAAGACTAACCTCGACGAGTTTGCGATGGGCTCATCCACCGAACACTCAGCGTACAAACTGACAAAAAATCCGTGGGATTTGGCGTGCACACCAGGAGGCTCCTCCGGAGGCTCTGCCGCCTGCGTAGCGGCTCGTTTGTGTCCCGCCGCTCTAGGAAGCGATACAGGCGGCTCTGTGCGTCAACCAGGAGCGCTTTGCGGTATTGCAGCATTTAAGCCCACTTATGGAAGAATTTCCCGCTATGGCCTTGTCGCCTATGGCTCATCTCTCGATCAGATTGGCCCTATGGCCGCAACCGTCGAAGACATCGCTCTTCTCATGGATGTATGTGGCATTCCTTGCGCACAAGACTCCACAAGCATTCCCACACCGCTCGAATCGTGTGTGCAGACGATCAAAAAACCTATAACAGGCATGCGCATTGGAGTTCCTTGGCAATTTCTGCAAGGGCTGAAGCAAGAAGTGCGGAAAAATTTTGATGATGCTCTTAGTGTACTTACCTCTCAAGGAGCCCAGATTTGCGAAGTAGACCTTGGTTGTCTCAAATATTCTTTGCCTACCTACTATATTTTGGCAACAGCAGAGGCCTCTACCAACCTCGCACGGTTTGATGGCATCAAATACGGCAAGCGGTCAGCAAAAGCCAAGACTCTTGATGAGGTCTATGATTTTTCAAGGCGAGAAGGTTTTGGTACCGAGGTAAAAAGACGCATTTTGCTTGGCACATTTGTTCTCTCTGCAGGCTATCAAGATGCTTATTACCGACAGGCACAAAAAGTACGCGCTCTGATCATCCAAAAATATACAGAAGCTTTCAGGACTTGTGACCTGATCGCCACACCAGTCACCCCTTCCGGAGCCTTTGAACTTGGCAGCATCAAAGATCCAATTGAGATGTATCTGGAAGATATCTATACCATTGGTGCGAATCTGGCGGGTTTGCCAGCCATCAGCGTGCCTTCAGGATTTATAGAGACACAAAAGCCGCTTGGACTTCAGCTTATTGGACCGCAGCTTGCAGACGCAAAAGTATGTCAGACTGCCTACCAATTCCAGCAAGCAACAGGCTATCATCGATCCCTTCCACCCGCGTTTTCGAGGTAATCATATGAAACATCATCCTGATTGGCAGCCGGTCATCGGCCTTGAAATTCATACGGAGTTGAATACCAAATCAAAGCTCTTTAGCGCTGACAAAAACCATTTTGGAGACGAGCCTAACAGTAATATTTCTGAAGTGAGTGTTGCCCTACCTGGCTCGCTGCCTGTGATCAATGAAGAGGCAGTACGTAAAGCGGTTCAGTTTGGGCTCAGCATCGGGGCGCGCGTCCATCTTACCTCCCAATTTGACCGTAAGTCCTACTTTTACCCCGACTGCCCGCGCAACTTCCAAATCACGCAATACTACCACCCGATTGTCACAGGGGGCTCTGTGGTTGCAGTCGTTGATGGAGAAGAAAAGGAATTTGCGATTAACCGTGTCCATATTGAAGACGATGCAGGCATGCTCAAGCATTTTACCTCCTTTGCAGGCGTGGACTTTAACCGTGCAGGTGTGCCGTTGATCGAAATTGTGTCAGAAGCATGTATGCACTCTGCCAAAGAGGCCGCCGCCTATGGCATGGCAATCAAGGCTATTTTAGAATATATTGACGCCTCTGACTGCAACATGGAAGAGGGATCTTTGCGCTTTGACGTCAACATTTCTGTGCGCAGAAAAGAAGAGACGGGATTTCGAAATAAAATCGAAATCAAAAATATGAACTCCTTTTCCAACTTGGAGCTGGCAATCAACCACGAGATCTACCGCCAGATTCAGCTCTATGAAGAGAATCCTGGCCGCGATCCAAAAGAGGTGATCCAACAGTCTACCTACCGTTGGAATCCAGATAAAGGAGCGACTGAGCTAATGCGCCGTAAAGAGCATGCTGACGATTATCGCTACTTCCCGGAGCCAGATCTCTTACCCTTAGTGCTCACTCAAGAGTATGTGGACACAATTAAACAGAGTCTTCCTGAGCTGCCGCTTGAAAAAGAGAAACGCTATGTGCAGCAATTAGGCCTCTCTGCCTACCAAGCTTTCTTTTTAACGAGTGATAAAAAGCTTGCTGACTATTTTGAAGAGTGCCTTACTTCATGTAGCAATGCTAAGACAGTATCTAACTGGCTCATGGCCGAATTCCCTGGAAGGCTGAAAGAGCAAGGAGTCTGCCTCTATCAAACTAAAATTCTTCCAGCACATGTCGCTCAGCTTGTCAACCTGATTGAAAAGGGAACCATCCATGGCAAAATTGCCAAGAGTATGGCAGATGAAATGGTGGCCCATCCAGGAACAGCACCGGAAGAGATCATCAAAAGAAATCCGGAGTTTCAGCCGCTCAATGATAAGGCAGCAGTTGAAAAGCTTGTGGACCAGGTACTTGCTGAAAATAACGATTCTATCCAGTCATTTTTGGCAGGCCGGGATCGTGCGTTTGCCTTTCTTGTGGGACAGGTGATGAAGGCAACAAAGGGTGCTGCGTCCCCTCAGCTTGTCAATGAACTGTTGAAAGAAAAGATCAGCCAGATGGCGAAATGATGGACAAACAAAAGCTGATAGAGGCTTTGGAGAAAAGAAGAGAAATTTGTAGCGCTCTTCTTTTCGGATCCGAAGCACAAGGCACCGCCAACAAAGAGAGTGATATTGATCTTGCGCTCTTGTATACTCCCGGACAAATTCCTTCTCGAGTAGATGTTGTGCAGTTTCAACAAACACTCTCTGATCTCATGCATCAAGATGTTGATATTGTCGTCTTAAATGAAGCCTCTCCTATTATTGCCATGCAAGCTCTCAAATATGGCACTCCTTTATTTATTAAAGACAAAAAACAGTATCAGAAATTTGAAATCACTCTGATCACGGAATATGCCGATGTCAAGAAAATGCGTGAGTCTTTTGAAAAGAACATATTAAAACGGAAATTGCATGATTGACGAGGACATAGTTTTTGAAAAAATAAATAGGATTCAAAACTGCCTCCAGCGCATATACAAGACGGTTGACAGTGATTTGAGCCGCTTAGATAGTTACGATACACAAGACATCGTCACCTTAAATTTGCAAAGAGCGATTCAACTGACAATCGACCTGGCAGCACATGTTGTACGAGCAGAGTCTCTTGGACTTCCTCAATCATTGAAAGAAAATTTCCAACTTCTCTGGAATAACAAGATAATCGACATCTCTTTGAAAGAGCGAATGGAACGCATGGTTGGCTTTCGAAATATTGCGGTACATGACTACCAGACACTCAACCCAGAAATTCTAAAAAGTATCGTGCAGGATCACCTGAAAGATTTTGAAGACTTTTACACCATGGTGCTGCATCATTTCAAACCCAACGCACAGTAGTAAGGCACAGCTGTGATACTTTATCCTCTGCTGGTGATTTTTATTATGTCTCCCCTATTTATATCTGCTCAACCACCCACAGAGAGCAGAGTGGACCAGATTATCACCTCTTCTCTTGATTTTTGGAAAGCGCCAGGCTGTGCTGTCGCTATCGTGCGAAATAATGAAGCGGTGCTGACAAAAGGATATGGGGAAAACATTGATGTCCATACAGTGTTTCCTATAGCCTCTCTCACAAAGCTCATTACTGCTCTTTCTGTGGGCATGCTCGTTGATCGACGGGCTGTTGAATGGGACACCCCTATTGTCACCTTCTACCCAGAGCTCACACTTTCTGACGAATATGCCAAAACTCGCCTGACATTGCGCGATTGCCTGGCCATGCGAAGCGGCCTGCCAGGCCCTTCTGCAGACAGCTTTATCTACTCATCACCCTTAACGACGCAAGCACTCCTCTCAGAAAAGCTCCCAAAACTCCCCTTTGAAAAAGGATTTCGCAGCCATTTTGCCTATCAAAACCTGCTCTATCTTCTTGCAGTCAAACCTTTTGCATCATGGGTGGATTTCCTCAAAAAAGAGATGCTTGCTCCTGTGGGTATGCAAGAGACACTCGCCAGTTTTTCCGAATTTCAAAATAGCACGCACAAACCAGCGCTCTACCAATGGAAAACGAATCGCTTTTCAGAAGTGGCTCCTGAGAATTTGGAAAATATTGTATCTGCTGCAGGACTCTATTCCTCTGCCCATGACATGTCGCTCTTTCTTCGTTCGATAGCTAAGTTTGTATCTGCTGGCACACTTCAAGAGATCTTCACCGCTCAAACAACAGTTTCTGCAGCCCATTTTCTTGGACCGGAAGATCTTTTTGTACAAGATATTCTCTTCCCTGATTCCAACTTTCTGGAGTATGGCCTTGGCTGCTTTATCCATGAGTATCGTGGGATGAAAATAATTCAAGTACCAGGCCTTACTAATGGCGCAACGCCAGTGCTGGCATTTCTCCCAGCACTGGATCTCTCCATTTGCGTCCTTATAAACGCAGAGTCTGCAGCCGTCTCTCGAGCTATTCTCTTTCAACTCATCGATGCCCACATTGGCATCTCGAGTAATTGGAATGAGCGTTTTCTTAGGGTTATAACTTCCAAGGATTAACTTGCTTCGGCACCCGGTAGTACTCTTCCAGAGAGCTTGTAGTAGTCTTCTCTAGTGTCTCCTCGATACCCACAGGGGTCAGAATGGCAAATTTAATACCTTGTTCTGCTAACTGTTGAATCAACCATTCATCATTGTTATGTTCAGCCCCTGCAAATACAAACATAATGGTGTTTGGAGACGGCTTGTAAAACTGCATTATTGACTGATACTCGCTCTTCGTGCGTAGCAAGGTAAGGGCATCAATTTCTTTCATCAATTGCTTCATAGTCTCTGTATTTTCTGTGTTAGAAGCATCTCTTGATAAGGCAAGGTACATTCTCACACGCTCCATAGATTGCTTATACGCACTATCATCATCCCATCCAGCCATAAAAGAGTTCTTGAGCTCTGGATCAAGATTCGGAGCAAACCGTTCATTTATCTGGCTTGGAGAAAAGCGCCATGTACTTGACGAGTAGCTTTCACATAAAAGACTGTTCTGTTGCCGCTTGAGAGCATTGGCAATACGGCCGCGAATCAGGGTCATCTCATTATTGGTGTGCGCGTCATCAACAAGAATGATTTGAGCTTCCGCAAGAGAACAATTGCCTCTAAATCCCGCAATTTTTCCCTCAAGAAATAAGTCCGCCAGCTTCCCAGCCGGATCGACAAGGCTTTCCAGCAGCCAGCGCTCGTTAGGAAAGAGCTCCTTTCGGTTGGGAATATGAAGCTCTCTTACTGCCCGATTCTGTTCTGCTACTTGCATTTTTGATTCTGCAAAATTCACAGTAACAAGCCCTTGATGACAAAACTTACCAAATAATGTATATGGATCTAATTGTTCAACAGGTGGATTTTTAATGGAGAGATAATTAGCGTTGATTGACATAATATTTCCTTTTTTAATTATGAAATAAAAGTAATTATATAATTAAAGTTAATAATATTACAAAACAAAAATGTTGCTAACAGATCCAAAGGTATGATACACAGCAAGAAATAGAACCATCATGGATGAAGATTGGATATGAAAAAAGTATGTATGTATGTCGTTGGGATCTTGTGTCTCATTACTTCAGTATCTCTTGTTACTTTGCCAGAGATGCCGGAGCTAAGGAGAAGAAGGGCTATGGATTCAAGCAGCAGCGCGGGCGAAGTTATTGGAAATTTTCTCATGATCGCGACCTCAAGCGGCAGTAGCATTGTTCTTGGCGATAACAACGCCTATAAACCCACACACCATCATTACAAAGAAATGGCGAAAACATGGGTGAAGGGCAACAGAATCCGTCTCATTAAAGGCAAAGGCAAGAACTACACGCTCATCAACCTCTCACGAGCACAGACGATCAAAACCAAACGGATCAAAATTGCAAACTGAGCTATGTTTGCCATCTGGGATGCAAGGCAGCAAACGTCTCTTGCAATTTGGACAGGCTTACATGGGTGTAGCGATCCGTACTGGCAATGCTGGAATGGCCAAGCAGCTCCTGAATGATACGAAGATCGGCGCCTCCATCTAA
>CAYOTQ010000094.1:0-6247 GCA_964406915.1 uncultured bacterium | reverse complement strand
TGTTCGTCAAGATTTTTCAAAACTGTACACGTCTTATTTTCAGCGATACTACGACCCGGGAGGACAAGAGTGTTGTTGCCGTAGTTCATAAAGCCGACACCAAAACTAGTCACTCCATAAAATGAGGAAGATGGGTCACCACCCCAACATCGACCACCTATTGGAGCAGCCACTACTAATTCCTCGTCTGGCGTGAGAGGAGTGATCTGGTGCCAATCCGTTGTGCTGGCAAGTTGTTTCGCTAGATCCAAATATTTACTTGCCTGAATATTGTTCTGTACTAGGGAAAATAACCATGCTCGAGATTTTGTGGAGTCTGCCCGAACAAAACACTGCTTGTATGTGTCAATAGAGCACTGGCCATGATTTTGAAAAAACGCTTTCGCCTGCTTTGTATATTTCTCTGACGAAGTGGCAATGATTTTAAGAGAGCCATCTTTATATCCCAAAACAGATATCTCAGAAAAAAATGAATTTGGCGTTGAACCTGTAAATTTAAGTTCTCTTACAAGCGGCACCCCTTTATTGCACACATCCCACTGTGCTTCATTAGATAGCACATACCTATCGTCTTGCCAAGGCAACACGTCATCAACGTTGGCTGGTCCGTTCAGTTGCGGATTGAGAGAAACAGACATATACACCTCTAAGTTATTTTCAGGCATGCAGAAGGTAGTAGCGGCAGTCAGACTCGAACCAACGACCCGCGGATTTTGATTCTGATCCGCCCTGCAACTCCCGATACACATCGATAGCTGCGCATGAGAGGCTTAGTGGCTTATTGCCAATCCATTTATCGATAACTATCTGCACGATTCAGTAGTCATTGTACACAACTGCACCAAAATTGCACAAAATATAGGAACACGCATTTATTAAATAAATTTATATACATTTAAATAATTTATTGGTATAATTAGTTTTAATTTTTATACATTATTTTATATTTTAAAAGGAGTCATTATGCAACCAGTCGGACAAATACACTCTTTCGATCACATCCCTTCGATCCAAACCCCCACTCATCAAGAGAGTCCACAGCTACAAAGAGCGGTCTCTTGGAACGAGCACGCGATTAAGTGGCTTGATACGATCGACGAAAAGCTTGAAGCAGCACTACCAAATTTCATGATTCAAAACGACCTGGACGCAGTCGGACGATTGATTAAAGATACATTTGCTCCCCTTCGTGAATTCAATCAATGGCTTGATAGCAATGGGCATGGAGCGTGGTATGAACAGCTCACCACTGCGTTGGGAAAGCTTCCTTTTCGAGCGATCCGAAATATTGTATGCCTTCTCTATAACATTATCGAAGGGATCATCTATGCTGGAGTGCATCCATTAAAAGCGCTCAATTGCGCTATCAAACAGCTTATCTCTCTGGTTCATGCACTTACACAGCCAAAAACATGGTCAAACATTGGCTGTGGTATGATGGGGGCGAGCCTTGGCCATTCTCTCGTCACAGGCAATCCCCTCTCTGTTATCGGGATTGGAATTGGCGGCGCTCTGGTAATCGCTGGTCTAACAGCAGGAGCAATTAAAGCGGCCGTAGAAGCAGAAACTGGCAAGAAGCTGGATGCTGCAGGAGCTGCTCTTCTCGCACAAGCCAAAGCCCTTCCAGAGTCATTACTCACTGGTTTTTGTATGGGACTTTTGTTTGGCGGAATCCAGCGCGCTATTGAGCAAAGCGCTGCAGGAAGCTATCGCATTAGCAGCCCCGATGAAGCACGCCTCGCCGCTGATAGAATCATAAAAGAACACAATCTCCCACAGTATGAGTCTGTCGGAGTCGCCAAAAATGGAGACTTGATGATTAAGTGGAGCGCAAAAGATGCCTATCAATTCGCAGACAAAACAAATGCACTCCATACCTACATAAAAGCGGGAGATGTAGTCAGTCTCAAATCAGCAAAGATGATTGTGAGCCCAAATCCTGATAATTTTGAATTCTGGGTTCAAGGAACTGGGCATACATATGACTATGAGTTTTCTGGAGCTGTGAGCAGGGGGATTCCATTGTATAAACTTGGAATGACACAACCACTCTACCCGTTACTTTCACCCATTACAAATCAGACATTGAGCAACATTAGCCAGGTGGCGGGCGGGGTTGTTCCTCTTGTACAACGACAAACAGCGGCTCAATAATAAGCATTAACCTTTCAACAACCCACGAATTATGATTCTGATCCATTCTGCAACTCCCGATACACATCGATAACTGCGCATGAGAGGCTTAGAGACTTATTGCCAATCCATGTATCGATAACTATCTGCACGATTCGGTAGTCATTGTACACAATTGCACCAAAATTTTGATAAAAGAATAAAAGAGATTAAAGCATTTTTGCATATTCTTTTGTGAAAATTCTACAAAGCTCCAAAAAGCTTTTTCATTTCTGGTGTTTCGGCTAGTTGAGCGGCTGTTTTGCCAGCACTATTGGGGATATCAAATTTTGATCCATGCTTCATGAGAAGTTCTGCAGCCTCGACAAAGTTGTTTTCGACCGCATAATGGAGCGGGGTTTGCCCATTTCCGTCTAAGACATTCAGATCAACTGTTTTGCCTATGAGGAGTTGTAAGATCTGCAAACTTGGCTTCCAGCCAGGTGTATGCACCCCGCTAAGGGCCACGCTAAAAGCATTTATAACCTTCTTATGACTCGTCCCTTCGTCTCTTATCATCTCAAGCTTTGCTTCATGATGCAAAAGTAGCTCTACCATGTTTGAATCATAATTTTTAATAGCGATGAACAGCGGAAATGTAGAGACAAAACCAGCTGCATATGAATAGAGAGCACCTGCATTTACATCAGCTTTTAGCGACAGTAGGAGTTTAACAGTCTCAATATCTTTTTTTTGTGCAGCTATGCTTAAGGCAGTGGCTCCCGCCTGCGTGCATGCATTGATATCTGCGCCCTTCGCTACAAGAGAGGTTACAACCTGGGGATTGACTTTGACAAAATCCAATACACTGACTTTGACGAAATTAGATATGTGGATCATCCCTAAGGCTTTTACGACAAATTGGGAGGCATCATATTCGTTCTTCCATTTTGTGCCCCCTACAGCAAAATGAAGAGCGGTTAGATTCTCCTCGTTCTTTGCGTTGACATCAGCACCTTTCTCAATTAATAAAGACACTATACCGTAATTCGCTTGCTCATATAGCATGTGGAGTACTATTGCATAGGCAAGAGGCGTTTTGGCTCCCAAGAAGCGCTCTCTTTCTGCTAGATCTATATTATTTACATTGGCTCCCTTTTCAATGAGGTATTTTACTAGCTTTTCATCGCTACGTCTAACGGCTGCAAAAAGCGCTGTGAAAGTTGAAAAGCGCTTCATGCAGAGATTAACATCTAAGCCATTTTCAAAAAGCTCGATGAGCTGATCGGTATTATATTGCTTTTGTGATACTTGTGGACTTGAGAAATTAAATAAATAATTTCTCTTATCACAAAATTCGGTAAATTTCTCCGCCATCTTTTGCCTAAAGAGAGTACCAGCTGGGCATGGCTCATTAGATTGCACCCAGCGCCTACTTTTTGCGAAGCTCCATAAACTATCTTTGTTATATTCTTTTCCATAACCGAAACACCATCGAAAAAGTTGTTCAAAGATATTAAAATTTCTTGCATATAATTTATTAACACTATTATCATAACGAAAAAATGTTTTGCCAAACCAACTGGAGATCGAAATGGGTCTTCCGAGGTCACTCTCTGTCTGAGTAATATGTTCCCAGTCCGCAAACTCTAATGTTGAAACATTGACTTCAAATTCACTCATATTCCTTCCATATTGTTATCTCTTGTCGAACACTAGATTTCGTGTATAATTTTATTTTTACACATTAGGTGTGTGAATTCAATAGGTATTTTTCTGTTATTTTGAGTGATCGAAAAATTTTTTGTGAAAAGAAAGGAGTAGCGGCGGTCGGATTCGAACCAACGACCCACGGATTATGATTCTGATCCATCCTGCAATTCCCGATACACATCGGTAGCCATGCATAAGAGGCTTAAAGGCTCATTGCAAAAATATTTAAAAAACACAATCTTTAGTTTTACAGGACTAAAAACAGGCGTGTAGATGTGAAAAACTGAAATGAATTCTTGAAACTGTCTGGGGGTAAAAAAAGAAGTAGCGGCAGTCGGACTCGAACCAACGACCCACGGATTATGATTCCGTTGCTCTAACCAGCTGAGCTATACCGCTACAGAAACAGTCGGCATACTCCGACAGACTTTTCTTGTTGGATACCCAATAAGGGATACTTATGGTAAGCACCAACAGATAAAAAATTAGCGGGGGAAGGATTCGAACCTCCGACCTTTGGGTTATGAGCCCAACGAGCTAACCCCTGCTCCACCCCGCGTCAATATTTTTTATCATCGATTGATCGTGATGAAGATGTTACTCTATTCTCTCTTTTTGCACAAGAAAAACTGGGGCGCTAATTCCTGAACCATCGAAAAGTTCTTGTGAGTTGCTCCCTGAATCGCTGATACAAAGCAGCTTGCGTTATTTTTCAACGTCTGGCATTTTCCGGGATTATTGAGCAGTTCTAGTAGCGTCGCTCTGACCTGCTCTGCAGGCACCTGAATGATTGCATGATAAGCCTGCGCAGACTCAATCAGATGCGGCTGTGAGTACATATAAGGCCCGCAAACCACCGGAATCCCAAAAGCTTGCGCTTCCAAAATATTGTGCCCGCCAACTTTATCAGTAAAGCTGCCCGCTACAATCGCCACATCCGCCAGCTGGTAGCAGTGGCGCAAAATTCCCATAGCATCAATCAAAAACAGTGTGGGATTTGCAACAGAAGAACCTTTTGTCCAGGTGGCATATGGCAATGAATATCTCTGGATAATAGCTGCAACATCTTCAAATCGCTCAGGATGGCGTGGAGCAATGATAATCTTGATATGAGGGAACAACGATGCGAGGGGCGCGATTTGATCAAGGAGCATCTCCTCTTCAAGCTTATGAGTAGAGCCTATCACCACCACAAAATCTTGCGGCTGTATATGCAATTTCGCCTTCAATTCTTCAAGCTTGTCTTGAATCAAAGGCGTTGGCACTGTATCAAACTTCAGATTGCCTGTAATGTAAATTTTAGAAGCGGGAATACCCAGTTGCAAGAAGCGTGTTTTGTACAGCTCGCTCTGCACACAAAACGCATCTATCAAAGAAAATAGCTTACGTGTGAAGAGCGAAAAACAGGCAAACCTCTTGGTTGACTTCTCAGACAGCTTGCCGTTGACAAGCAGGCAAATGGCCCCATTTTTCTTTGCCGTACGTAAAAAATTATACCAAAAGTCAGACTCACACAGAATCACAATATCAGGAGTGCAACGACGAAAAACAAGCTTGACACACCAGAGGAAATCAAGGGGCAAATAGACAAAATGGGACGCAAAGGGCATCTGCTTTTTCGCTTCTGCATGGCCCGTTTCTGTCGTTGAAGAGACAACAAATGTGGCATCCTCTATCTCTTCTTTCAGCCGCTTGGCAAGGAGCGCCACAGCCCCTGTTTCCCCCATGGAAACGGCATGAATCCAGATAATGGGGCCACTACCCTTCCTCTGCACATGAGGAAAGCCGATTCCAAAGCGTGAGCGCCAACTGGAACGATACTTGTTAAAGCGGATACTCTGGTAGATAGCTTTTGGCAACAAACAGCAAAAGCCAATGAATAAAAAGAATTCGTATAAAAATGACACTATCATGAAAAAAAGAATATCATAAAGGAGTCTTTTGGAATACACATTTTCCAGCAACGTATGTAGCCTCTATCTCCCACTCGTTTGACACCAATATGAAATCGGCGTCATAGCCTATTTCTATCTTTCCTTTGTAATGATCGATGCCGAGAATCTTGGCAGGACGACAGGTAGCTGCCGCTACGGCCTCATGAAGAGGACAGTCTGTAGTTTTATAAAATTGCAAGAGGCAGTCAAACAAAGAGCTCGTCGATCCGGCAAGCATGTCTCTTGTAATGACCCGGCCTGCAAAAAACATCTCATTTTGAGTGGAGCCAAGGAGAGGATTGCAGTCGCTGACTAGAATCAGCCCATCTGGAAATGCATTGTAGGCAAGTTTTACAATGGAGGGGTGCAAGTGTGCACCATCGACAATGAGAGAATATGGCAAGAGGCGCTCAGCAAGCACCTCTGCAATGATCCCGGAGGAGCGCTGGTGCAGAGGGGCCATGGCGTTAAACAGGTGGGTGACAAGC
>CAYOTQ010000093.1:0-6258 GCA_964406915.1 uncultured bacterium | reverse complement strand
TGCTTTAACAATCAGGGAACGACAATTAAGAAAAAAGATGACACCCACCGTATGGCGGAAGCCAATAAAGCTTTTGCTCACTACAAATGGTAACCAGTTAGAGAGGCAAAGCCATGGCGAGACCTGAAAATGAAAAATTAACGAATGTGCGTAACATCGGTATCATGGCACACATTGATGCCGGTAAAACCACAACGACAGAACGTATTCTGTACTACAGCGGCCGCGTGCACAAGATGGGCGAAGTACATGATGGCGCCGCTACTATGGACTGGATGGTCCAAGAGCAAGAGCGCGGAATCACCATTACCTCTGCTTGCACCACCGTATTCTGGAAAGATGTACGCATCAACATCATCGACACCCCAGGCCACGTTGACTTCACTATCGAAGTCGAACGCTCGCTTCGCGTACTTGATGGTGCTGTAGCCGTATTTTGTGCTGTATCGGGAGTAGAGCCGCAATCTGAGACCGTATGGCGTCAAGCTGACAAATATGGCGTGCCACGCATCGCCTTTGTCAACAAGATGGACCGTGTCGGCGCCGATTTCTACGAAGCTGTTGCCAGCATGAAAGAAAAATTGGGAGCCAACGCATTTCCTGTCCACTGCCCGCTTGGTGCAGAAAGCGCCTTCAAAGGGATGGTGGATCTCGTCCGTATGAAAGCCTACTGGTTCCATGATGAGACCTTAGGTGCTGACTGGGAAGAGACAGAGATTCCAGAAGAATATCTGCAAAAATGCAAAGAAATGCGCTACGCACTGCTCGAAGAGCTTGCGACTATCGATGATACCAACGAAGCTTTCATGCACAAGGTGCTTGAAAATCCAGATGCCCTCACTCCAGAGGAAATTCATCCGGTGATTAGACAAGCTGTATGTAAGAATAAAATTACATGCGTCCTCTGCGGTACTGCCTTCAAGAATAAAGGGGTCCAGCAGCTGCTTGATGCGGTGAGAGATTGGATGCCATCACCTCTTGATCGCGGGGTGGTCAAGGCATATGATTTGGATGCCTCCGGCACTGAAATCATCCTCAAACCTGAAGACAACGAAAAGTTTGCAGCGCTTGCCTTTAAGATCATGTCCGACCCATATGTAGGCCGTATCACCTATATCAGGATCTACAGCGGAACGCTCACAAAAGGCGTCACGCTTCTCAACACAACTAAAGACACCAAAGAACGTGTCTCTAGATTGCTTGAGATGCATGCCAACCAGAGAAAAGAACGCGAAGAGTTCTATGCTGGAGATATTGCAGCCTGCGTCGGTCTTAAGAAAGCGACAACAGGGGATACTCTCTGCCTTCCAGACCAGCCTCTCTTGCTCGAAAAAATGGAGTTTCCAGAGCCTGTAATCTCCATGGCGATCGAGCCAAAGTCCAAGGCTGATAGAGAAAAGCTGGCATTTGCACTTTCTTCTCTTTCAGACGAAGACCCAACATTCCGCGTCAATACCAATGAAGAAACCGGTCAGACGATCATTCAGGGGATGGGAGAACTTCACCTGGAAATTATCTATGATCGCATGATGCGCGAATTTAATGTAGAAGCCAATGTCGGAAAGCCACAAGTTGCCTACAAAGAAACCATTCTCTCTCCCGGCTCTAGCCAGACAAAATTTGTCAAGCAGAGCGGTGGACGTGGTCAGTATGCACACGTGGAACTGGAAGTTGAGCCAAACGAGCGCGGCAAAGGCAATGAAGTTGTCAGCAAGATCGTTGGAGGTGTCATTCCTCGAGAATACATTCCTGCGGTCATCAAAGGGGTCGAAGAAGGTCTTACGACAGGCGTCCTCGCAGGCTATCCGCTTGTGGACGTAAAAGTAGCTATCGTCTATGGATCGTATCATGAAGTTGACTCAAGCGAACTTGCCTTTAAGATTTGCGGTGCTATGGCAATCAAGGATGCGGCAAAGAAAAGCTCGCCATTTATCCTTGAGCCAATCATGCGCGTCGACGTCATTTCTCCAGAGGCAAGCCTCGGTGATGTGCTCGGCGACCTTAACCGCCGTCGCGGTAGAATCCTAGGCCAGGAAGGCCTCAAGGGCGGAACTCAGATCGTGCATGCGCAAGTGCCACTCAGTGAAATGTTTGGCTACTCAACGCAGCTTCGATCTCTGTCATCTGGTAGGGCAACCTATACGATGGAACCAAGCCACTTTGAGAAGGTTCCGACAAAGATTCAAGAAGAAATCATCAAGAAATAGGCAACGTTCAATGGCAAAACAAGAAAAACAAGCTAAGCAAGAAAAGCAGGTAAAACAAGAAAAGCAGCCGGCGAAAGCCCCTGCTGCGACTGCACGGCAAAAGATTCGCATCCGCTTAAAAGCGTATGACGGACGTCTTTTAGACCGCTCTGTCCTCGACATCGTCGAGACCGCAAAGCGTTCTGGAGCCGCTGTTGTAGGCCCAATTCCACTGCCTACAAAGCGTGAAATCTATACTGTCTTACGATCTCCCAACATCGATCGCAAATCGCGAGAGCAGTTTGAGATTCGTACGCACAAGAGATTGGTTGATATCCTCAATCCAACAGCAAAAACGATCGATGCTCTCAAGACATTGACGTTGCCAGCGGGTGTTGATATCAAGATTCGCGCTGCATAAGCACACACCTGTGTGCTTTACATACAGGGGCTGTCATATCGTAAAAGATGTGACAGCCCCTTTTCTATTTACTCATTGCGAAACTGGCGTTCCTTATATTTGTTTGCTGAAGACTTCAGGGTGACGAGCAGAAAAACCTGTACGAAGACAATTTAAATTACAATAAGGTGTTACATCTACTTCCTGAAGAGTGATGTGCCTCTCTTTGTGGGTATAAGCTTTTCCAGCATACCAGAAAAAAATTTCCTCCGTCTGGCGCTGAAGCTTTTGAGCTATTGCCTCTAAAATGTTGCCTATCGTGCCCTGCTGGCTGACGACCACAAAGCATCCTCCAATATGAAAATAGTTGCCATATCTTGGCCGTACTTGTTGCTTTTCTGTGTCATCTACATCATGAATATATACTTCCATCCAATCAGTAATGGCTACTTGTGCCATATGACCCTCCTTTGAAGACTGGCAACATTACGTATTGTAATGTAAAACAGCAATTTATGGATAAGATCATGACTCTGGAACTTCTTCGGCACCTATTGAAGGGAATGTGACGAGCCCGCCTTCCCAAGCACTTCCTACAGCACTAATTGCACAGGCGCCGATGGCTCCCAGGATGCCGCCAGCAGCGAGTCGACCAGTACACGCAGCCCCCGTTAAGCCTATAATCTGTCCGGCAAAGAATCCGATGCCTGCCCATTTTTGAGTAGCAACAGTAAAACCAGGGTTCCCTTGCCACTCGGCGTGTGTTTTGAATACCTGTATTCTCGTTGCCTGATACCCTCTAAAACTTCCTATGGCTATAGAGCCAAAAAATCCGATCACTCTCACAGCGTTGCTAAAATCTGAGCAGCAACATCTATCAACGAAAAGAGTAGTTGCAGTAGCCGCCACAACACCACCCACTATTTGTCGCCGCACTGGGGAGGAAGAAGGCACACTCAAAGCAGCTATTTTTTCCCCCAATTGCATCGCTCCCGCAGTCATTGCAATGCCAGTAACATATCCAACTCCAGTAGTTATCATAAGAAAATCCCCCGTTCATAATGTAATTCAAATTGGCGTTTTTGAGTAAAGACTACTAACTCTCGTGAAACCGCCCTCTAGGGCACATTTTCAAACGTGTTATGCCTGATTGTAACTTTCAGGGCTATCGGGAACTTGGCAATGAGTGCAAATTAACAACTTGGTCGTAAAAGGTTTGAAAATGCAGCTTAACGCACGGCATTTCTGATCTCAAAGGAGTCTACAAATTGGCGGTAGTTTTCTTCAAGGTGGTTCCGATCACGATTCATGACTGTCAGCACATAGAGAGTGGAGCCATTCATCATAGCACGGCCAAGCGTTGCAAATTCAACGTTTTGTAAATCAAACTCTATGGCCGGACAGTTCCCTATTGCCACTGACTTCTGGCCCACGATCGTATTATGAAGGCTGCCCTGTGTCATCTGCTGGAGTGTGGTTTGAAGAATGCTCTTCGGAGAGGAAATGTCAAACGAGGGCGGATACTGCACAATACTCAACATATAGGTCGTCGCATCTGATCCAATTGAAGAGTATACATTATAGATGATACGTTCTTTGGAATTCTCAAATGCCTGAGAGGTCGCCACATGCTGCGGAGGCACTTTAGGAAACAAAATCTTGAAACTGCGGCTCTTTGGCTCATAGACTTGCCATGAGTCATTTGTCACCTTCTCTAAATAGGCAGGAACTTGCAAGGATGCATTTTGGGCTGGTTGCTTCACGTAGAAAAAATAGCCTGCAAAGGCAAGAAGACAAATACCGACAAGAATGAAGATAGTACTTTTAAAAGATTTCATAATATCCTCGCTATTTAATTGCCATCTCTAATTGCCATGAAATTGCAGCTCAGAAGTAGTCTCTTCCTTGACTTGCTTATCTACCACTTTGCCATTTTGCACAGTCAAAATATAGCGTCGAAAAAGCTCTCTTCCATCACCTAGAAAAATACGCTCAACAAAAACATACTCCTGTGTATGCGGCGCTACCTCTCTTACCTCATAAGGGCGACCTACCTCCATTTGGATCGACGCTATGTTCTCACCTAGGGGGATGTCTCGATATGTCTCATATGTCATGAGCTTGCTTGTCATACAGGCTATGCAGAGAATAGAACAGATAATGAGCAGTAGGTACTTAATCATTTGTTTGCTAGTTTTGTGTTTGCTGGTCTTGTGTTTCCTGGTCTTGTGTTTGCTGGTTTTCTGGTTGCTGGCTCTGTTTTTTTTGCCAAATTTTTCCTGAAATATGCGTCCTAGCACCATCTGCCGCAAGATATTCTGCCCGCAAGGTATATTCCTCTTCGCTGATGCGTTGGTATACTTCAAATCCCTCAAACACACCACTATGTCGAAATTCCCAGGCCACCATCCCTTCTTCTGCAACACCAGTGCCTTCAAAAACACCTAGTAGCTCATTTGTCAAAAGGATGTCAAATACATTTTCTTCAAATGAGGGCCTAACAGAAAAAATATTCATCATTCTCTCCCCTCCAATAATTTCTACCGTCTGGGTACAGAGAAATTCCGCATCCTCTTGCTCCGCAATATCCCATTTCGCACGAAAATAGAGCCTATCTGGACTCATACTAAAAGTCACTTGCCCCGCTCCTAGCCATTCGCCAGGTCGAAAAAGAAAATGGCCGAACATCAGAACATAAACCTCCGACTATACACACTCTGTAATATCCCTAGTGCCATCATCGTACTCAATACCGAAGAGCCTCCATAACTGACAAGCAAAAGCGGCACTCCTGTAATTGGCAAAATACCGCACATCATGCCAATATTGACGCAGATATGCACAGCTACAAATACAGCAATCCCAGCTGCCAGCAGCCTACCGAAAGGATCTTTGGCCACTGCCGTCACCTGAAAGCTACAATAAACCAAGCCATAAAAAAGCACGAGGAGGAAAACAAGTCCTACAAACCCAAACTCTTCTCCAAAAGCAGCAAAAGCAGAATCTGTATGAGGATAGGGAAGCGACCCTGCCTTCGAATATTCACTCTCCTTCCACCCCACTCCAGAAAAACCTCCTACCGCTATTGCCAGGGAGGCTGCTTTTTGATGGTGTGTATGTGGATTGAGCCGCTCATACTGATACTCTTTGAGTACTTTGAGAAAATAAGGTCTAGCCTCTTCATGAGAAATGATCCCTGTAAAGAAAGCTCCTACAATGACAAACAGCACAACGGCACCGACAAGCATACTTCTGACAATAAAAGGAGACAGGTCTCCGAAATAAAAAATTACCAGGGTCATAGGATAGAGCACCAGCGCAGTGCCAAGATCTGGCTGTTTGAAAATGAGAATAAAAGGAATGAGCGCAATCAAAATGCCGCCGATTGCAGTGGACAGCTTGCGAGATACAGCTGCTCGCCTTTCTAAAAACCAGCTGAGGGCGATGACAAGGGCAAGCTTAGCATATTCTGACGGCTGAAAGTTATGGGAAATAAACGGGAGTCGATACCACCTGTGGACACGCTGGATTGGGTCTGTAAAAAAAAGTCCTATCAATGATAAAATACTTATAATATAAAGCACCCACGCCCACTCACGAAGCATATTATAATCAAAGCACGCAAAGAAAAAGAAAATGGCCCAGCCAATACAAAACCCCTGGAGCTGCGTC
>CAYOTQ010000092.1:0-6270 GCA_964406915.1 uncultured bacterium | reverse complement strand
CTCTGCATGGAAAAACTCATTGCACGTCCTCCAACTAACATGAATAGCAGAAAAAACCATGATCTCATACCATGGAGATACTCTTCTCGGTTTTATTGTGCAACAGCACAGTGAAAAGAGCTCTTGTCAGGTATAAAAGAATCGTGCAATAGTGACTCTTATGAATCATCCAAGCAACTTAGAAGACCATATCGGCTATTGGCTGCGCTGCCTGTCCAACTTTGTCTCTCACAGCTTTGCAGACAAGTTAGCTGCCCACGACATTTCTGTCGCACAGTGGGTCGTCCTTCGGACCCTCTACGACTCTCAGCATATTACATTAAATGACGCCGCTGCTCTGATCGGCGTGGATAAAAGCTCGCTTTCACGAATGGTACAGAGGCTTGTAGAACGAGAGCTTGTCATACGTTCTGAAGGCAACGATCGCAGATCGCTTAGCCTTTCACTTACTGCCACGAGCAAAGAATTAGTCCCCAAGCTAGCTGCACTTGCAGACAAAAATGATGATGCCTTTTTTCATTCCCTCTCTGAAAAAGAGCGTGTGCAATTTTTAGGCATGATCAAACAGCTGCTCAAAGCCAATGGATGGCAACAGTCAATGCGTGGAAGGGATAGAATGGAATGAAGAGATAGAATGGAATAAGGAGACAGAGATGATTAAAGCATACGCCGCTAAGAAAGCTTGCCAAAAGCTGGAGCCTTATGAATATGTTCCGAAAGAGTTGGGGCCCTATGATATAGAAGTCGCCATTACTCATTGCGGGATCTGTCACTCTGATATTAGCCTCATCGATAACGAATGGAACACCAGCATCTATCCTTTGGTGCCAGGACATGAAATTGTAGGCCATATTGTAAATCGAGGAGATAGCGTTCAGCACCTGTCTGCCGGTCAGCGTGTGGGCATTGGATGGCAGCGCTCTTGCTGTTTTGATTGTGAGTGGTGCCATACTGGAGAAGAAAATCTCTGTTTCAAACAAGAGGCCACCTGTGTAGGCCATCCAGGAGGATATGCAGACCGAATCTGTATCGACAGCAGATTTGCCTTTCCTATCCCAGAACATCTTCCTTCAGAGCAGGTAGCTCCCCTCTTTTGCGGCGGTATTACCGTTTTTTCTCCTCTGCTGCATCACGATATCAATCCCACTCATCGCGTGGGCATCATAGGCATTGGAGGGCTTGGCCACCTGGCCATACAGTTTGCCAAAGGATTTGGCTGTGAAGTGACAGCATTTTCCTCTAGCCCAGATAAGAAGCAAGAAAGCGCTCGCTTGGGAGCGCATCATTTCATCTCCAGTGTCGATAGTAGTGCTCTCAAGAGCGCAAAGAGCTCTTTTGATTTTCTTCTCTGTACAATCCCAAATCCTTTGGATTGGCAGCTTTATGTAGACCTTCTCAGACCAAAAGGCACTCTCTGTTTTGTCGGCGCCCAGACAAAGCCTATCAGTTTGACCTGCTTTTCCCTCTTGACAGGAAGAAAAACGGTGACGGCAAGCAACATTGGCAGCAGACCCGACATCACAAAAATGCTGCACTTTGCAGCAAATCACAACATTCGAGCAGAAATAGAACTCTTCCCTATGCACCAAGTCAATGAAGCAATCGATAAGGTACGCTCTGGACAAATCAGGTATCGGGCTGTTCTCACATCAGATGTATTGACAACAATTGCATAAGCAACTATCATAGGAATACAACAAGAAATAAAGGAGATCCTATGAATACAACAGTCATCCAAGAATGTGTAACACTCAGCCTTGCAAACAAAATTAGCTTTCCTGAGGTTATCAAAAAACTCATTTCGGTCCACGTAGAACGCTATATCGCCGATCTTGTGGGACGAACCGTCCACTACTTTAGCAACAACAATGAAATATACTCTCTTCCTCTTGAGATTGAAGCTGCGCAGGTGGCCAAGGACTTTGATGCTGCAGCAGTGAGTCAGGCGGTGCGTGCCAGCCAGCAAAAGCAAATTGATTATCCGACGTTCCTTAGCCGCGTCATTGCAGCAGGTTGCTCTCATTACGAAGTGTATATTACCGGGAAAAAAGTGATCTATTTTGGACGTGACGGAAGCTTACATATTGAACATTTTCCTCAGGCAAAGCAATGAAACAGAGATGCTCTTGGGTTCCAGCAGACAAGCCAGATTATATCCAGTACCATGACGAAGAATGGGGCGTGCCCGTACATGATGATCTCAAGCTCTTTGAAATGCTCATCCTGGAGGGCGCACAGGCAGGCCTAAGCTGGTACACCATCCTCAGGCGCCGAGAAGGATACCGCCTGGCGTTTAAAGGATTTGACCCAGCCAAGGTTGCCAAAATGACAGATGAAGAACTTGAAGAACTGTTGGCAACCGGCGATATCATTAAAAACCGCCTGAAGGTATTTGCTGCGAGAAAAAACGCCCAGGTTTTCCTGGGAATACAGGAGGAATTTGGGTCGTTTGATGCCTATGTCTGGAAATTTGTTGGCGGCAAGCCAAAAGTAAACTGCCCAAAAAGCCACAAAGAAGTGCCAGCGACAACCCCAGAATCAGATGCCCTTGCCAAAGACCTCAAAAAGCGAGGCATGAGCTTTGTTGGCTCCAGCATCATGTATGCTTACATGCAAGCAGTAGGATTGGTCAATGATCACGCAGTCGATTGCTTCAGAAGATCTCTTTCTCCTTCCAGTTAAATAATAAATTATTATAATATATAACTATAGTCATAGTCACAGGAGGAAAGAGACATGCCCAAACGCGACTTACCTAAGCATGTATCTAAAGGGGTTTTAAAGGCACACATGTTAGAATATTTTAGAGAAATCGAACGTACAGGCAAAGAGCTCATCGTTACTGATCATCGCAAACCTGTATTAAAAATAGTCCCGCTAGAACGGGACTCAAAAAGCACCGAATCAATATTTAAACCGTATCGAAATCGAATTATTTACCATGAAGAAATCACTTCCCCCACCACAGATGAATGGACGGAGACATAAGGCATGTTACTGCTTGATACGTGTGCATTGATTTGGTGGACGCTTGACCCTAAAAAACTTTCCGATAAAGCAACCGAAGCCTGTCAAAAAATGGAACGTACTGAAGGTATCATCAGCTCTATCAGTATTTGGGAAATAGGCGTAAAAATTAAGAATAAGAAACTTGATATTGGAATGACGATAGAGAAATATACAGAGCTTCTCTACATGTTGGGTTACTTAAAAATTATTCCCGTCGATGAACAGATATGGATGCACAGCTTATCTTTGAACTGGAAGCACCCCGATCCGGCAGACAGAGCGATCGTTGCAACAGCTATGATGAATCGCGCAAGCATTGTAACTGCCGATGAGAATATTAGACATTTCTTTGACAAACATATTTGGTAATAACCTGAGTTCTGGGTTTATACTGTTGACTGCTTCAGAAGGTAGATTTCTGTTTCTGTTGCCATGTTAAAAAAGAAGATCACCGAAGGTGCCAGAATAACCCCCATAGGGATCATCATGACAAAGCACTGGATAAGAAACTGCAAGTCATTCGGGGAGCTGGTAAGCACGCTTGCAGTGACTTTGCCTGCAATGGCAAGTAGGCCACAAGAGAGCAAAAAGGGCAACAAAGAGACTAGCAGCATGGTGCATCGAAGAAGCACGTGACGCCTACAAGAAACAAGTATCTGTTCAAGCATTCCTTCTGCGGCAAAGGATTTGAGCGACATACTAGGAGTGAGCACAAAGAGCAGGTAGAGGCCTGTCAGGGAGAGGAGAACAGCTCCAAGGTTGAGTAAGAACGGAACAAATGCTAGCAGCGTTGCAATGATCTCCCCGATAAAGGGTAGCTGCTGCACGAGTAAAAAGATGCCCTCTGCTATCCATGCTACAAGAAATGTGAGCAGCAAAGGCACAAAAATAAATGAGGCGCGTATCGCGGCATCCCAAGACTGGACAAAAAGAGCGGCAATGCCACTGTCTCGCTGCTTGACTTCATCATGAAAGGAGCGAATCAAGACAACCCCAAGTCCCATCAGAATCGCCGGCGTGATAAAGAGTGGTAAAAACCCTAACGCAAGCGCCATCCACGGCTGTGCATTCGTTGCAAGACTCAGACAAAAGAGGCAAAATAGGCCGCTTAGGAGAAGTGCGAGTGTAGTCACAGAGACTTTTGTCTTTCCAAGCGTATGTAGAGAAGCACGCTGGCACATAGATTCTAAGTCAGAAAATTTCATAACAATATACCTTTGGGCACTATGTTATCCGAAAAGATTTGTCTTGCCAAGGCCTAATCACTGGCCGCACTTGTCCATGACAATAGCAGCATCTATCTATGAAGCTTTTTGCAATCTCTCAACATAATCAACGGCAAGGGTGCGAATTGTAATCCCCCCTCTGATCTGTTAACCTACACCCTACTGCTTTAAACCCAAGTGACCACCATCTGCCCAGAAGGGCGGGCTGCAATGTCCAAATCTGTGAATTTTTGCTCCGCGCCAAGGATACATCTTTGGCTTGTCGCAAAGAATTCACATCTTTGGCATCTCGCTCACCCCCTCTTGCGGTGGATGGTGGTCACTTGGGTTTTAGATGCTGGAGTAGTGGTTACACTTTGAATAAAACTGCATAACTGCCATCAGAAAGAGCAAGAAGTCGTATCGTAAATGCTCCTCCTGTTCTAACATTTTTTTCTTTTTGCTGAAGTTGATCACCGTTGAATTGATACAGCTCGTGACTGTAACTAGCTTGGCAAGACGACCCTGTGGACTGGGTCCAGGATAGCCATTTTTCTACAAGAGCTTTTTGATCATTCGCTAGCGTCTGTACAAATTCTTCCGGTTTGTGCCAAAAAAGCTTCCAAGACTCATTTGTAAGCGTTTTTACAAAAGTCAACAAAGAGATAAGTGTTGACTTCTTGGTCGGATTATTCATTATAGAGTCAACGAGTGCAAGACATTCTTGTTTAGACTTTACCGCAGAAAAGAGCGGTAATGCCCTCATTTTTATTCCCTGGTATTGGATTTCTTGTTGCTGAGGAGGCGCACAGGCACTCATATTTTCCCTCAAAACATCAAGACGGTGCTTGAAGGGTGCTTGAGCTAGCGGAGCGTTTTCTAACGCACCTAAAAGAACATCTGCTGTTTCGGTATCTCGTGCCACTTGCGAGGCAAAAGCTGCGATAAAGCTATCTAACGAACTGCTCTCCTTTGTGAAGAGATATTGTTTCCATAGCATTTTTTTGCTGACAATATGTTGCATGCTTATTTCATGAGCTGTTTTGCAGAAAAATTTATAGACAGTAACCATGCCTTGAGTGCCAGCACGTAGTGCTCGAGCTTCTGCTTGCATAGTCACAGCTTCATTCCACCACGGAGCAAGATCAAAGACAACTTTTGCACGTGAAAGATTAAGCCCTACACCTCCTGCTTCTTGCGAAATAATCAAAACTTTAAGTGGGTTTTTAGAATCTTCAAAACGCTGTACGAGCTGTTGGCGCTTTTCTTGCTTCTTTGAGCCGTGATAAAAAGAAACCCCTAGATGAGGGTAAGCCCTTTTAAGAGCGGTTTTTAAGGCTTTTCCTAGAATTATTTGATGAACAAAAAAGAGAATAGGCTTGCCGTCTGCAATTGCTTGGGACAGCTCTGATCCTTCAAAAAGCCTTTGAAGGATGGCTGAATCTGCAACTGCAAAGTTCTCTTGCATACCTTGTTCGGACAAGAGATCCGGATGGAATAGGATTTTTTCCAAAATTGGGAGGAAAGAAATCGAATTGACGTTTTGATACTGATTTAAAAGCGCCTCTTGCTTTTGTGTGAGCGTGCATTCAATAGACACAGCCTCTTTTTTTGGCAAAAGAAGAGACCCATCCTCTGCAGACCATGCCTCTTGAATCTGGGCATCTTCTTTTGTATGAGTCAAGATCAGTCTATTATGAAGAGCTCTTGCATATTCAAAGGCAAGAAAACAGTCTTGTGGTTCGACAAAGAGATCTTCGTCTTCTTTGTTTATTGCCGCATGTGCCAGAGCTCTTGATAGCACAGATGACCGTACTTGAAGCTCTTGCGCAAAGGATATAAAATCTATGTGAGAATTTGCAAGCTGCAAGAGAGACAATGTTTCATTATACGTATTGACAAAAGGTGTGCCGGTAAGCAAGACAGCTTGTGTATTGCTTGTGCGTCGAAGGTCTGAAACAAGCGTAAATAAGGTTTTTGCCGAGCTTTTTTTAGGCGCAGCTGCTTCTTTTGCAAGATCCCAGCTAAACTGATGAGCTTCGTCTACAATTACACA
>CAYOTQ010000091.1:5862-6275 GCA_964406915.1 uncultured bacterium | reverse complement strand
AGCCCTGTTTATCTCCTACTTCTGGATGTTTGTCGGCTCGTTTATCGCAGCCTTCGCCATTAAAATATTTTTCCTTCCTAACAATCTGATTGACGGCGGCACTGTAGGCCTTGCCATGATTGCTTCTCGTGCATTTGGCGACAATCTACTGCCGCTCTTCTTGCTTTGTTTTAACCTGCCCTTTACCTATCTCGCATACCGACACATCGGCAAAACATTTGTCATCCAGCTGCTTGCCGCTGTGCTCTCGTTTGCGTTTTTCCTCTTGATCATGCCTTACCTATTCCCCTACCCATTTGTTGGTGAGAACCTGGAGGTAGTGGTGATTGGAGGAGCAATTCTTGGTGTTGGCATTGGTATCATTATTCGAGGCGGCGCCTGTTTGGATGGCACTGAGATTCTTGGAATTATCA
>CAYOTQ010000091.1:0-5852 GCA_964406915.1 uncultured bacterium | reverse complement strand
AAAAGCAAGGGTTTACAGTCGGGCAGACCGTCTTTTTGTGTAATATCTTTGTGTTTGCCACTGCTGGTATTGTTTTCCAAGACTGGCATCCGCCACTGCTTTCCCTGATTGCCTATATTGTGGTGGTGAAGATCATGGATACCGTGATCGTGGGTCTTGACGAAACAAAATCGGTGCTTATCATTTCTGCAAAATCGAATGAAATTGCTCAGGCAATCATGCATGAGCTTGGGATTGGACTTACCATCATGTATGGCAGGGGCGGCTTTTCTGGAGCATCAACGGAAATTTTATATATCATCGTTGAACGTCTGCAGCTGGCGGATCTCAAGCTATTGATTCATCGTATAGATCCCAATGCCTTTATGGCGATTGAAAACCTGCATGAAGTCTCTTCTGGGAAGCAGCAAGGTATCCAGCCATTTAGACGCAAGAAGCGTATTTCCTCTCTTGCCCAGCAGGTATTAGGTCCTTAATTTCTCGTTTTGTCATTTGGATTTTATGATCGAAAATCAAGAGCCTACGCTTCCAACGATGTTCAGACCATTGGAATGCGTATAATACCTTGTTTTAGGTGAGGGACTCTATCCACTGCCCATCATCTAGAGTATCGATATCAGCAGATATGGTCTCGGATGAATTACCAGGTATCTCTTCCTGACTATCATTCTGAATTAGAGCCTCGATGGCAGGACAATCAGTCCATACTATTTTCAAACAGTTTTTGGCAGAACTCATTGTCTCTTCAAATACGTCTCTTGGATCCTCATACTCTACAAACTGCAGCGATTCAGAGCTTTCAATTACATGCCCAATATTATCAAGAGTAGCTAGCTTAGGAAGGTTTATAAGTTTTAAAAGCTTCAATGAGGTTTCTTCAGACATATCCGGTAGCTGCGTAGCCTCACAGTCATATATCGCTAGTTCTTCAAGTTTTTTTGCATGCAAAATACTGGGAAGAACACTAAATAAGCCGTCAATCGTTAATGCCCTCAAACAATTCTCTACTGGAATATCAGGAATCTGTGGAAGCATCTCAAAATGGGATATTGATATTTTCAAAGCATTGCCTGAAGGACTCCTTTTGAGTTCTTCTCTCAGGTCCCCACGTTCCACCGCCTCCTGTACATCCAAAATTTCACGTTTTTTTATTATGGGAAGAATATTAGCAAGAGAAAAAGACTCGGAAAGTTCTGTAATCTTGACAAGCCTCAGAGGGCTTTCCTCAGGCATATCAGGTAACTGAGAGACTTTCTCACACCATGACACCTCAAATGCTTCGAGTTTCTTTGCGTGCCGCAGAGAAGGAACAGCTGTAATATTGTGAAACTCTGAAATCTTCAATATTCTCAAAGAATTATTTTGAGGAATATCAGGCAGTTCAGTGATCAGATCTATTGTATCGTGACTCTTTTGGCAACCTTTCATCACTAACTCTTCTAGATGCCTTGCATGTTGAAGACCAGGCAAGTTTTTCAGCTTTTCAAGTTCAGAAATAGTGACTATTTTCAAACGATTTTCTTCCGGAATTTCCGAAAACTCCTCAATATTATCGCATTCTACTACTTCCAATTTTTCAAGATGCCTCGCGTACTGCAGGCTGAAAATACTGGGGATATGATGCAGTTTGGAGATTTTTATTATTTTCAAAGAGTTTTTTACAGGAATTTCCGGTAGTTTCTCGATGCGGTCATAATAACTACCGACTATTTCTAATTCTTCTAGCGTACTGCAAAGAGTAGGAAGAGTATTCATTCCATTAAGCTCCTTGATGCACAATATTTTCAATGCCTTTTCAGGAAGACAATCTGGTTGTTGAGTATTATAATCGCCTTTTACTATCTCTATTTCTTCTAGATTTGGCCCAAATTCGAAAATTGAAGAGATAGGCTTATCGAGCCTACAGTCTTCGAGCACAAGTTTTGTAACAGATCCAAACCCCTTGAGTAGAGATGTGGTATGACGTTCGATATGCAGAGATTGCAATCCGGGCATTTGAGAAAGTAACTGCCAAAATTGAGCAGAAACTTCTGAGGATTTCTTCTGCTGAAATGTATACGATTCTGCAGCTGGTAAGGATTTGAGCTCTTCAGTGAATGCTTGGTCATCTTCGTCTGGACCATAGGATTTGCCAAACTTTAAAGACTGAATTGACTCTGCATGTTTACACAATTCACTCAAAATAGAGGGGGTTATTGGAAAGCCCTTCAAATCAACATGAATCAATTTTTGGCTGCCAAGACCAAGGCTACAATAGAGGTGCTTTTGCTTTAAGCATTCCTTAAGAGCCTTTTCTGTCGAGCATGGTGATGGTGACGCTGACCTTGCAAACTCTTGCAACTCTTTGTAATACTCTATTGTTTGCAGATCAATTGTTCCTACATCGTGAAGAAACAGGCTAAGGTCTTTCTTCTTTACATCTTTAATATCAAAGAATTTCGCAACTAGTTGCACAAACGACATATTCTCGAAAGAAAATTTTCTTGATCTATGGAGCGCAGGATATTTTACCGCCTCTTCGTGAGGATACATATAACGAAGAATCCGGGCAAAAATACCGTCTATGCTAGACATTTCTAAAAAATCACCTAAGCCCTTCATTTCGGCGCTATTTTCTACTTCATACGAAGAAGAAGAAGAAGAAGAAGAAGAAGAAGAAGAAGAAGAAGAAGAAGTTGCCATTAAACTCATATGCCCACCAGTACTTTTTATATTACATAAAAAGAAATCATAACTTGCAGCATATGATAATTACCAGAAAATTATCCGTTACAATCTATCAAGAAATGACGTCTTGTTGGATATGACCCACTCGTAGACGTTTGATCAGAACAGCAAACGCTCCATTCCCCATAACGTTTGAGGCTGTGCCAAATGGATCTTGTAGCACATAGATCGTCGTTAACATGCTGACCATCTCAGGAGTAAAGCCAAAATAGCTTTGCAGCACTGGTAATACAACCAATACACTTGCTCCAGGAATCCCCACACAGGACAGCTTTGCAAACGAAAAGGCTAGCATAAATGGCAAAAATGTGGACCACTCTGGCCACGGCATTCCAAATACAGAAAGCAAGGTCAATGAAGCGATGACAATAGTCACGTCATCACCAAGCATATGAATATTGGCAGTAGAAGGGACGACAAGACGGGTAAGTTCTCTGTCTTTTGTGACTTTCTCTACGCAGTCTAGCGTGACCGGCATTGTAGCCGCAGATGACATGGTGCTAAAACCCATAAGACCCGCGGGCAGCATCTGCTTCATATTTTCTCGCATCACTTTCCAGCTGCCTTTTGCTCCAATGAAAAATAAGAGGCTCAGATAGGCAGCAACGATGCAAAGACTAAATACAAATACTTTACCATAATGTTCGAAAAGGACAGATAAAGCTCCTTCATAGCTTAGTTTCGCACAAAATCCAAGTACATAGAGTGGCAACAGAGGAATAAACAGTCGCGAGAGAAAAATACCTATTGCCTCATTGAGCTTTTCTGAGCGCCTATCGATCCACTGTTTTAAAGAGCTAGCAGGTGACAGCCAATTACAGGCAATACCGGCAAGGCAGCCGGCGAGCAGAGCAGTCTCTGTGCCCAGGAGGCGAGGTAGATGCAATCTAAAGAATGGCTCTACATGTACAGATAGCGTCGGCATAAAACCTGCTGTATGCGACACGCCTATCAGAGGCAAAAAGAGCTGGCCGCAAATATATCCTGTTGTGAGCGCTAGGCAATTTGAGATGGTAACGCCAAGAAAAATCAAGAGCACCAGGCTGACTGAGCCTCCTTTCATGCTGTTGAGCGCCCGAAAAATAAAGCTAAATACCATCAGAGGCAAAAAGAAAAAAATAGTGTCGATGAAACAGGCGCTGACTGTATAGGAAAAGCGCACATAGGAGAGCGGTGCAACCTGGCCGATTGCAAATGCAAAGGTAATAGCTAAAAGCAGCTGTACAGGCAGTTGTTTCAACAAACGAAATAGATACATCAACATATCACTTAAAAATTTTATAATTGTCTCATAAATAGAAAAAAAAAGCAATTAGAGCTTTTATTGATCGGAGCCTTTCCAGCGTTGAATAAAGGGCGCGTCAATTCCAAGCTGGTCAAGGAGCCTTCCTGTCAAGAAGTCCTCCACATCCGCAAGCGATGTAGGCTTCATGTACCAAGCAGGCACTGGCGGCATAATTACCGCCCCAAGCTGGGCAAGCTTGAGCATATTTTCTAGATGAATGGCGTGAAGAGGCGCTTCACGAGGAACAAGGATGAGCTTTCTCTTTTCCTTCAAGGCGACATCGGCTGCTCTTCGAAGTAAATTGTCTGCAAGGCCAACAGTAATGGCTGCAAGAGAGGTCATGCTGCACGGAATAATCACGCAAGCATCTACACGAAACGAACCACTGGCAATAGGAGAACAAAAATCACTAATCTGATGCCAACGCAAGCGCTCTTGAAACTCTTGGGGAAAGCTAGCAGCAAAACGCTGCGGACTTGCATAACTTTGTCCCATCTCTTCCATAGCAGTCAGTGCGGCATCCCGGCTCATGACCAGTTCGACAAAATGGCCCAAGCGCAGCAAAGCATCAATCAAGCGATGGGCCAAAATAATACCTGAAGCCCCAGAAATTCCTACCACAATCCGAGCCATGATCCTCCAATTTCCGCAAAAGTTGCAACAAAGAGTATCAGACCTGCGGCTATATTGCTAAAGCGAAAAGCTTCCTCGTGCTTTTTTGCATAGGCAAGCCAGTACGCATAACCGATTGCTCCTACTGCCACATAGAATATCAGATGTAATTTGAGGCTATAGCCAACTGCAAGAAGCAGCAGCAGCGTACAGGTGTGCAGACACTTAGCAATACTGCGCGCACGCGCTATCCCCACCTTTGCAGGAATACTGTAGAGCCCCTCATGTCTGTCAAAGTCAATATCCTGGCAAGCATACAAAATATCGCCTGCAGCAATTGAACAAAAAAGAGCGCTGCCAAGAAGAAGGGGCGGCAGAGCATAACTTCCCGTCATTGCAATCCAGCCGCACAGCGGTCCAAACAACTGAATCAAGCCGAGTACAAAATGACAGAGGACAGTAAAGCGTTTTGTAAAGGAGTAGAGGATCAAGAGAGAGCCTGCTACGATTGCCAGAGAAAAGCACGCTCCTCCAAGCCAGTAAGCACAGAGATAAAAGAGTCCCAGAAAACCACACGCCTGCATCCCACATTCCCGAGGAGTCACTTGTCCGCTTGGCAAAGCACGACGGCAGGTACGTGGATTTTTTGTATCAATGGCCATGTCAATGAGACGATTAAAGCACATCCCTGAAAGACGGGCTGCCACAAAAGCCCCTATCAACAATCCCCATCTGTACCATTCTAGATCGCACTTACTATGTAACGTGGCCAGCAGCCCCCCGCTGACTGTCCATGGAAGCCCAAAGAGCGTCTCTCGAATTCTAGTCAACTTGGCAAGTGATATTCTCATCTTTTTCCCCATGAAAACTGGTTACAATATCAAAGGTACAGATAAAAAACTATTCATAAAAATTTTTACTTGTCATATAGAGTAAACAAAACGAGGTAACGCATGACAGAACCCCTCCATGGTACTGAATTTCTTCCAGCACATGATGCCTGGAGATTGCTTCGCATTCTCTCTGAGTTTGTAGAAGGCTTTGAGACTCTTGCTGCAGTCGGTCCCTGTGTGTCTATTTTCGGATCTGCAAGACTAGCCCCTTCTAGCCCCTACTACCCAATAGCCACTGAAGTCGCCTACAAAATCTCCAAAAAAGGCTTTAGTATCATTACGGGAGCGGGAATGAGCCTGATGGAAGCTGCCAATAAAGGCGCTCAAGATGCCAA
>CAYOTQ010000090.1:0-6321 GCA_964406915.1 uncultured bacterium | reverse complement strand
ATAAGATTTTATTGTAAGCAATTCATTTAATAGATACAAGCGAAAATATGAATACAACAGACCTCCTCGGCTTCATAGTAGCATTACTCATAGGAGCCCTGACAGCCTATTTAGCCAAAGGGCGAGGGCGTAATCCTCCTATATGGTTTTTTATTGGAACAGCATTTGGTATTTTTGGATTAATTGGACTTTTTCTCTTTCCCATAGTCCGTGCGGGTGAAAAAACAGATACGGGCTCTAATGAAGAAATGGGGGAAAGAGGCACATCCCAAATATCCAAAGACTCAACATCCAAAGACAACAGATCCCTTATTCTGCCGCCGGCAGAGCAGTGGTTTTATCTGGACAGCATGCACAAGCAGCATGGACCTCATTCTTTTTCAGAGCTTGAAAGTCTCTGGAGGCAGCATACTATCGGCCCAGAGAGCTATGTATGGCATGAAGGCATGAATGAGTGGAAAAAAATCGGACATGACGAAGTTCTGGGCAGGCTATTTACAACAGAGAAATAATCGCCATAGGTTCGCTGTATGTTCTCGGCGAGCTCTTTAGCTATGAGCAGGAATATTTCCTGCTAAGAATACTCCTTCTAGCAGTACTCATGCTTGGAGTATGCCTTGGAATATGCGCAAAAATCACTCAATACAGAAAAGAAAAATTCCGTAGCTAATCAAATATGGTGAAAGACAGTAGATTGGAATACTCTTCCACGCCCTATACTTGAGTACCCCTTTGGGGGGGCTCGAGGATGTTTTTAGACATCCATGAGGATCTTCACGTGTAGGGCGTGAAACAGATATTCAGTAGCTTATACGTGCACTACCAGCTTGCTTTGGTAACGCCTGGGATGATCCCCATCAACGCCATTTCTCTAAAGCTAAGACGAGAAATTTTGAACTTGCGAAGGACGCCTCTTGGACGGCCTGTCAACTGGCATCGATTGCGTAGACGTACAGCTGAGCCATCTCGTGGCAGCTTATTCAATTTCAGGCGTGCTTCATGACGCTCTTCTTCAGTAAGCGACATGTCGATTGCTTTCGCTTTTAACTCTTGGCGCTTATCCCAATGTCTTTTTACGAGGATTTCTCGTTGCTTTTGACGAGCAACAACTGACTTTTTAGCCATAATACCTTGTATCCTTTAAATTACTTAACGCGTGCCGGACCCTTCTGGCGCTGCTTTCTTGTGGGGTCTTTTTTATTCATAACATACACTCTGCCCTTACGGCGTACGATGATATCGCCTTTCGAAGGGTCAGCTTTTACAGAGGCTCGAACTTTCATGAAATAACCTATACGAAAATAAGATGTACAAACGATATGCGATTTCCGTTTTCTTTTCAATGTATAAATTTCAGGTCCGATGTGATTTTCCTTGCATGATAAAGTGTAGGCTTCATATCATTCTTGCATAAATTTACAATTTTTGACGTAAGGAATTCCTCTCATGGTCAAGCGTACTTATCAACCAAGCAAAAAACGACGCCAAACGGAACATGGATTTCGCAAGCGCATGCGCACACGCAACGGTCGCAAGATTCTCAACCAGCGCAGAAGACAAGGTCGAAAGCAATTGACCAGATGCTAGCTTTTTCAGACGCCGGTTTTCCAAAGGCTTCTGTTCCTAAGGCCTCTTTTCCTAAATCTTGCCGATTACGGAAAAAAAGAGAATTTCGACTCCTAGCCAAACAGAGCTACCTTTTTAAAGGTACTTCCCTCCTGATATCATGGCAGCGGACATCTGTTCAAAATGTCCGACTTGGAATTGTGGTGACTAAGAAATATGGAAATGCTCCCGTACGCAATCGCTTTAAGCGATTGGTACGAGAGGTATTTCGGCATTTGAAGGGCCGCGTACGTATTGGGCTGGACTGCGTGGTGCGTCCAAAAGGAACGCACGAGCTTTCATTTGCTCAAATCGCCTACGATTTTGAGACTTTTTTCGCATACGCATCAAGCAGAGCTTGAATTTCATTAGCGTAGTTTTGAGGCCCGCCTGCTTTATAGCCAATTTTGCCAATAATATTGCCTGAAGGGTCTAGCAAGATTACTGTGGGAAAACCGCGTACGTTATACAGCTTTTTGAGCTGCTCGTTTTGCTGCTTAGTAGTTTCTGCAATGAAGTTGTATTGAGGAAAATCTGCTTTTACAAAGACAAGCTTATTGGCGAGTTGGTCTTGAAAGGTTGTTGTGAGTAAGATTTCTTTGTCCAGCCGCATGCACCAAGGGCACCAGTCTGAGCCAGTGAAGAGCACAAAAAGCGGTTTGGATTCTTGCTTTGCAAGCTTTTTGGCATTTTCAAAATCTGTCATCCAGTTGATTTGTCTTGCAAAATGCTCTTGAGCCAGAGCCGGGGTAGGCGAAAAAAACAAGGTTCCTATTGCCACCAATAGGCTAGAAACCAGCGATAGGCAAGAAAAAAGGGTTTTCATAATAGCTCCTGAATTTGATATGCTATGTGCTCACATTGAGGGAACTTTGTGCGAGCTCATGATACACCACGTTATTACAAATGACTGTTTTTTGTTCTACATACATTATTCGACACAGTAGGGAAAATCTCAAAAAATGCTCGCTTCGAGGTCTTGAAAAGCGATCAGATTTTGTTTTTTTCACCTATCCAGATTGCCTCACTGGCAAGCAGCAGCTTCCAGACTTTGACAAGTGTCTGCTTCTCGACTTAGAAGGTCAAGAATTTTCCCCGGCAGATCACGATCGCCCGTTGATTTTGCTTGATGGGACATGGAGACTTGCCCAGAAAATGGCGCGGCTGATTCCTCCTTTGCAGAAGGCTGAAAAGAGACGTATACCGCAAGGATATCGCACGGCCTACCCTCGCTGCCAGCATGACTGTATAGATCCAACGGCAGGACTAGCTTCTATTGAAGCTCTCTATATTGCCTTTTACCTTTTAGGTCGTTCAACTGAGGGGCTTTTGGATGGCTACTATTGGAAAGATCTTTTTTTAAAATTGAACAATTTTCCTTCAAATCAAACACTTAAGTCTTTATAATATAGTAAATTTTTTCGGAGCGTGATCCCATGTGGGGATATTTGGAACAACTAGATGATTTTTTATGGAACTATATCGGATTTCCCGCTGCATTTTTGATTGGGATTTGGCTCACCTTCCGCTCTCGCGGCTTTCAAATTCGCCAGTTTCCAAGAGTGTGCCGCACGTTTCTGCAGTTTTTATGTAAAAGAGATCAAAAAAATGACTCAGAGGCTGCTGCTTGTACGGTGCAAGGGGTGCATCCTCTTAAGCTCTTTTTTGCAGGCCTCGGCGGCTGTGTGGGAATCGGAAATATTGTAGCCATTACAACAGCTGTTCAGATAGGTGGACCGGGAGCAGTCTTTTGGATGTGGGGGGCGGCAATTTTTGGGGCGATCATTAAATATTCTGAAGTCTTCCTGGGATTGCGTTTTCGCGTCACTCATTGCAAAGATGGCTTTTGTGGTGGGCCGATGTATTTTTTATCCAAAGCAATAGCGCCATGGGCCAGTACGCTCTTTTGTATTCTCATGTGCCTTTACGGCGTAGAAATTTTTCAATTTAGCGTTGTCACACATAGTGTGTCTACAAACTTTGGCGTTGATAAATTGCTCGTTACGGCTGTTCTTTTGCTGCTTGTAGCTTTGGCGGAAATGGGCGGCGTGCGTCGGATTGGCTCTATTTGTTCTGCGATCATTCCTCTCTTTATCTGTGTCTATTTAGTCATGGGAATCTATGCACTTTTTTGCTGTCGCTATGAGCTGCCAGCTATGTTTACAGAGATTTTTACAAGTGCCTTTACACCAAAGGCAGCATGCGGCTCATTTATAGGGACGACGCTTCTTCTGACAATTTCTCAAGGCCTTAGACGAGGATACTACAGTTCAGATGTTGGCGTTGGCTATGCCTCTATTATTCACAGTGCCAGCCGGGAAAAAGATCCTGCCAGGCAGGCTGGGCTTGTAATTTTTGAGGTGTTTCTCGACACCTTTGTCATCTGTACAATGAGTGTCTTTTTAGTACTGCTTACAGGGCTTTGGAAAGAAGCCGTAGATCCTATGCTTCTTGTGCAGCAGGCACTGGGCATGTTTTTCCCCTATATGCAGTATTTTATGCCATTTTTCCTTCTCTTACTTGGCTATTCGACGATCATTACCTTCTTCTGTGCTGGCGTAAAAACAGCAGAATTTCTCCATCCCCAATATGGACGACGCATCTACTACGCCTATGCGATGGTTGTGCTCTTTTCTTTTTCGTTTGTAGAGACATCGCAAGCGATGATTCCAATGTCAATTGTGCAGCTGCTTCTCTTGGTCCTGAACTTGGCCGCAATTTGTCGGTTGAGAAAAGAGATCAGCTTTGATATCTCTGTTCAAGAAACAGACTCTGTAGAGGTATCACATGCATATCGTTCAAGTAGCATCTGAGATTGCGCCCGTTGCCAAGGTAGGCGGGCTTGCAGATGTAATGATGGGGCTCGGCAGAGCTCTTCAGCGCTCGCACTCAGTCGATATTGTCGTTCCAAAGTATGACTGCTTGGAGACGCAAGATCTTGCATTTACATCTCACAAAGAACAGGTTGGGGCGTTTTTTGAAGGAGAGATCTGTCAAAATAGCTTTTTAAAGGCAAAGTTTGGGGAAGATCTGCTCCTTACATTGGTCCAAAGTCAGCATCCTCGTGGATTTTTTGATAGAGGCTCTATTTATGGCTGCGTCGATGATATCGATCGATTTTTATATTTTTGTCGCTCGGTACTTGAATGGATGAGCAAAAAAGAGACGCCGCCGGATATTATTCATATTCATGACTGGCAGGCGGCATCGCTTGCTTTTTTGGTTCGCCAGCCTCCTTTTGAGCGCTATTTTGAAAAGAGCAGAACCGTCCTCACCATCCATAACATGGCCTATCAGGGAATCTGCCAGCAGCATGATGTAGAGAAGGTAATGCCTGGTTTGAAAGATGAGGTTCTTGAGGCTCTGCATACAGGTTTTGGCAGAGACTGCAGCTTGCTCAAAGCGGGGATTCTTTATGCCGATTTTGTCACTACCGTGTCTCCAACGTATGCAAAAGAAGTCCTCACACATGAGGGAGGGCGAGGATTAGAGCATTGTCTTGCAAGGCGAAAAGAGTCCTTTTGCGGGGTGCTCAACGGAATCGATACAGCGTACTGGGATCCCGAGACAGATTCTTTTTTGGCAGCCCGATATTCTGCCGCGCACATTTCAAATAAAAAGAAGAACCGGCAGGCTGTTTGCCAGCAGCTAGGAATTGCCTACGATGAGACAAAGCCATTAGTGATCAGCATTTGTAGGCTGGTGCAACAAAAGGGCGTTGATTTGATCAAATATGTGGTAATGAGTGCTCATAAAAAGCAAATGCAGTATATTGTACTTGGAACTGCACCCGATCCGGTGGTTCATGAGGAATTTATGCGTATGTCTCACCATTTTGAGGGCGACCCAGATGTGCGACTCGTTTTGCAGCAACAAGAGACTCTGGCCCATTTGCTGTATGGCGCCTCAGATCTCTTTTTTATGCCCTCGCTATTTGAACCTTGTGGCCTGACACAGTTGATCGCTTTGAGATATGGGTCTATTCCCGTAGCTCGAAGGACAGGAGGGCTTGTCGACACCGTATTTGATGTAGATTTTAGTGAGAAACCTTTTGAGGAGACAAACGGCTTTTTGTTTGATGATCCAGATACACATGGTGTTGACTCGGCACTCGACCGTGCCTTAGCGTTGTGGCGCTCGCAGCCTGAACGTTGGAGGCAGCTGATGCAGCAAGCAATGAGTCAGGATTGGAGCTGGAATTCTCAAGCAAATGCCTATGCAACTCTTTATGAACAGATGATGAATCATGAAACAGCCCAAGTTTGACCGTAATATTGACCGTATTGTTGACCACCCAATAGGAGGTCCTACATTTTTTAATGTAGCCAATTGTCTGACCTTTATCCGCATTTTTATTAGCCCTATATTTCTTCTGGTCTATCTGCAGTACGAAGCATTGGGGATCAGCAAGTGTCTCCTTCCCTACATCTTACTCTTTTTGTTGGGGGTCTCTGAGCTTTCTGATGCGCTCGATGGCTTTTTAGCACGAAAGTACAACCAGGTGACTGATCTGGGGAAGATTTTGGATCCTATGGCCGATAGTATTTCACGTCTTTCGGTATTTTTGACCTTCACACAGCCGCCGGTGAATGTGCCGCTTCTCTGCGTCTTTATTTTTCTCTATCGCGATTCTGTCATCAGTACGCTGCGGACAATTTGTGCACTTCGAGGCTTTGCATTGGCTGCGCGTCCTAGTGGAAAAATCAAGGCTGTGAC
>CAYOTQ010000089.1:4236-6329 GCA_964406915.1 uncultured bacterium | reverse complement strand
GTTGGAACACTTACAAACGATCCAAACAGTGATGCGAAAAAGGTAAAGTACGACATTTACTTAGGGCAAGGAAAACAGGCTAATACCTTTATGCTGAGCACCATTGTCTATCCTTCTTCATTTGCTGAACCACAGCAAGAGATCGTATTGGAAAGCGTAGTGAAAGAGATGATGATGGGCAATCCAAATAATACGCTTGTCAGCTCTGACAAGACAAGATTTTCAGACTTTCCTTCTCGTGATTTTTCCATCAAAAATAGTGATTTTGTTTTGAAGAGTAGGGCTATATTTGCAGAAAATGTCCTGTATATACTGACAGTGATGGAAAGAGACGCTAATCGTCTTGACCAGGATTTCCATTCTTTTGTAAACTCTTTGGTGATAAAAAAATCACAGCCTACAAAATAATGTGCCACACACTACCTATCCGTCAGTCACTCTAAAGCCCGGTCGTGAAAAATCGTTGCTTGCCCACCACCCATGGATCTTTTCAGGTGCCATTGCAACCCTTCCTGATTTTGAAGATGGCACCCTTTTAGGCGTGACATCTGCTACAGGCAGGCACCTGGGCTTCGGCTACTTTAATAAACGCTCCCAGATTATTGGCCGCATGCTGACCTTTGATCAGACAGATCCAAAGGTAGCGATGCGCCTCCATATCCAGCAAGCGATTGCTCTTCGAAAATCACTTTATGGTACACGTACCAATGCCTTGCGGCTGATCAATGCTGAAGGAGACTTTTGTCCTGGCCTTATTGTCGATATGTATGACACTGTGTGTGTGATCCAGATCTCGACATTGGGTATGGAGCGGCTCAAGGCATGGATCGTAGATCTACTCAAAGAGCTTCTTTCTCCTTCATGGATTGTTGAAGTATCAACCAGTCCCTCACGAAAACAAGAGGGCCTTTCTCCCATAAAGCAGACTTTGTGGGGCAATGAGTGCGAGAGCATTATCGTGCATGAAGAGTCACTGCGCTTTGTTGTCTCTCCTCTGAAAGGGCAGAAGACAGGGTTTTTTGCGGATCTTCGGGAGATGAGACTCCTTGTGGCAGAGCTTTCTCATGGCAAGCGCGTTCTCAATTGCTGTAGCTATACGGGGGCATTTTCCTGTCATGCACTAGCTGGCGGTGCCTCATTTTGTGCCTCCGTGGATATTTCGAAGGAGGCATGTGCGCAGGTGACAGAGCATATGAAAATGAATGGATTTTCCGCAGATCGGCACCAAGAATATGTGGCAGACGTATTTGACTTCCTGAAAGATGAAAAGCTCGACTATGATCTTGTCATCATTGATCCACCGGCATTTGCCAAGCAGAAGTCAGATATCAAGAAAGCCTCTAAAGGCTATTTTGAGATCAACAGATTTGCCATGGCAAAGATGCCCAAACAGTCGCTGCTGCTCACCTGTTCTTGCAGCTACCATGTAAATGAAGAGCTCTTTCGTACAATACTCTTTAAAGCGGCAAATAGCGCTGGAAGAGAGGTGAGGATTCTCCAGGCACATCGCCTTGCATTTGATCATCCTCTCAACATATACCATCCTGAGGGCAGCTATCTCAAAAGCTTTCTTTGCTATCTCAGTTAGTCTCTTTACATGACCTTAGGAAACTCTTTATCGTCCAAATAGATACATTTGCTATATACAAGCTCCAAAATAGCTACAGAAGAGGAGCTAAGACCGTATTGAATATCTACTTGGAACAGATCAGAGGTGCCTACGAAGCTTGTATCTCCGCATATAATTGCCTTGCAAATCGATACAGCGATGTCGAAGATTGCTTAGCGCGCCATGCGCAAAATGTACTACCTGAGTCTCTAGGTGTCTTGACCGCAAAGGTGATTCGGGCAATACCTGAGACTTTTTTTTGTGCCAGCCTTGTTAGTGGAGTGGGCCAGCCTGTTGCGATGGCCTATTGGGCTGCTCGGGTCATCTGGATAATAGAGCCGCTATTTTCTGCGGCTGCAAATGGCAAGTGGGCTGATATGCAACAGAAGATTCAGGAGAGTCAGTTGCGCTTGCACAAATTGTACGAGACCCTTAAACCTGCGATTTTTGTTAGCTGCGGCGTCGCAGCTGCTGCCAAAGGGCT
>CAYOTQ010000089.1:0-4226 GCA_964406915.1 uncultured bacterium | reverse complement strand
TGCACGCTACAGGATGGGCCACCCTTACAGCGATTTGCTATCAGTCAATGAATATAGCTCAAGGGAATATAGCTCAAGAACAACGACCAGCTGATGACATTGTGAGCAAGGAGCCTGCAGTAAGGGGCAATAAACAAGAGGAGCAAGATATGAGACAAACAGAGTCTGCAGCTACCAGCAGCCACACAGAACCACAGCAAGAGAAAGCAAAAGAGCCTGGCGTATAAAAGGAGCTGCCTCAATTTACACTAGAGATCTCTCATGTACTCACAGAAAGAAACCAGGTTCTTTCTGTGAGTACATTGAGCATTGAGAAAAACTTTTGAATTAGAGTGCTAGTCGTAGCCGTGACTAGAGCCACATCCACAGCAAGAGCTGACATTTGGATTGATAATTTTGAAGCCTGATTGCAAGCCATCAACATAGTCAATTTCGCAGCCTTTAAGACGAGGCAGTACTGATTGATAGATATGGATGTCAACACCATGAGAGTTGAATATCACATCTTTGTCTGTTGCTTTTTCAGAAAAGCCAAGGACATATTCGAATCCGCTGCAACCTGCTGGCTGTTCGTCAAAGCGCAGGCCCCAACCTTCTTTGCCTTCCTCTTTGAGAATCTCCAAAAACTTCTTTGCTGCGCGAGAAGTGAGAGAAACAGTAGAGAGGTCAGTCTCTTGCTCTAAAATTGCATTGAGTTTTTTGATCAGCTCTTCTAGCTCTTTTTCGCCATAGCCGTGACGCAAAACACCAGATTCCAGCGTTTCCCATGTGGATGCAGAGCAGCCCACGCAATTGAGACCAGCTTTTGTAAGCTCTTGCGCCAACTTCTGCGCCTTGGCTGGAAATTTGTTGAAAATGTCTTGAATCGTCATCTGACGACTAATTTTTTCAACGGCAATACTCATACAACACCTCTAAAAGGAAATTTTTACTAGACCTTGTTTGATTCGACACTGACACGCCATACGCTCTCGCTTTGTGCCATGTTCGCCAAGAAAATCTATCTCTGCTTGGCTCGGGGGAGAAAGATTTTCATGTCCTTCAATCACCTCAATAATGCAGGTACCGCAAATGCCCTCTGTACAGGCAAATGGAACGCCTGCCTCTTCGCAGACTTCTTGCAGTGGTGAATTTTCCGGAAGTTCTCGTTCTTCACCAGTATTTTGAAATTTTAATGTAGCCATACAACGTTTCTCAAATGTAATAAAAACAATTACTATATATCAGTAAGTTGTTGATTGTCAATTTTTTTACTTCTTTTTTGTCGACTTACTTTCACTTTTCTTAGATGAAATTTTAATTTCACTTCCTTTGCAATCTACCCAAATCGGAGAGCTCCATGCCATATGGCCATCAGTTTGGGTGACACGCAAGTAGTAAAACAGAAAAGGAGCAGCTTTGTCTTTGGGGTGGATCACCACTTCAGACAGAGGAACCATATCGTCATAGGTAAAGTCTAGAAAGTTTGCTGTAGGCGTATACAGTTGCAGCACTTCGCCATTGCGGATAAGTTCTACTTTTGCAAGTGGGGCAGTTCCTGCTACATAACCCGTGATATGGCGGTTGACGTGAAGACCAGGTTTTTCTGCGGCGTCAATCTCAGAGCCCATGGGTTTGCCGGCAATCTCAAGGCCCAAGATAATGCGCTCACCAGTCGTCGCATAGCACATGCGATTGTACAGCGCATCAAAGAGCGCTTGTCTTGAAAGCACATCGGCAAAAATCGCTGTAAGGCCAGGGGAGTATTGCTCTTGATCATTCTCAAAGAAATCGGCATAGACCCCTCGGTCATCAAGGCCGCCTGCTACAAATCCGACGCGCTTATTGGCAAGGAGTGCTTTGAGGACGGCGCCTTCTGCACTTTCTGCAATGCCTCTTTTGGCAGGTCCTTTGATTGGCCTTGAATTACCTTCTTTGGAGGTAGTTTCTGATGAACCCCATGCGTTGTAAATTTCTACAATACGCTCAAACTCAGGGCTCCATTCTTTATAGTCATACTCAAAGCCTTTACCCATAGTAAAGAGAGGGCAAGAGATCATTTCTTTGGGGGAGAGGAGTTTGTAGATCTTTTTCAGGTTGCTAGACCGAGCTTCTTTTTTTCGTAGAATAGATTTTTCACCCTTGGAAAAAAGGAATTGGCGCAGACCCTCTTCTGGAGAGTCTCCCATCCACTGAGTACCTAAAAATACAGAAAAGCGCTCTTCTTCGTTAAATTCTTCTACATTCTGGCTCACTAATTTCCAGATGTCATTCGGAGTCTCTTCCTGGCTTTCAAATGGTGAGGTAGCAAAGAAATTCAGCGATTTCTCATCGCGAAAATGGCGCAGACAACTTTCAATACTCTCTGTTGAGTCAAATCGTTCAGACTCACCATGCAAAAGCCCCCAGAAGCACTGTTTGACTTCGCTTGCAAAACATTTGATAGGGCAGGAGCGGAAAGTCTCTTTTGTCGTCACATTATGGAGCTCAATGGTGTAGACGCCTGCCTCGTTGAAATAGAGATTTGGCAGGGCGATAAAGCCTGTTTCAGGTACAAATAATTTCCATTTCAGGTTTTCGCGTAGATTTTGATGTGTCAGTTCGATCAAAGTGTTCTCAGGAGCGTTGTTGGTCAGGTTGCCAAATTCATCTTCGAAACGAAGTACAACATCAAAGCGTCTGTTCTTGATAGCAACGGAAGGAGCAAGAATACGAATCGCTGCTAGCTCATTGCCTTTGATATCGATAGAAAAGGTCTCAGGATCTTGAAAATTACCCTTGCCTGACGGGTCAATATAAAGTAAAAATGGCTTTCTTCTTTGCAATGTCATCTGCGCCATATTGCCGTGAGACACTTTTTCTTTTTCTTTAGTGCCGCCCACGCAAATAGTGATGCTGGCGCCTGCAGGTACTTCTTGAGGCAGTTGGAATTCAAATTGTGGCACTATGCTTTCAGGAACCTCTACAGCTCTTGCCGTCAAGATTTTGCCATTCTCCAAAAAGGCGTAGACGGTGTTCTCAGGCTTTTTTAGATTTGTATGAGGGGTCTGCCAGTCGATACTGCGACCTTTGCTGCAGAGATCAAACTTCAAAAGAGAGCCCTTTGGAAGTGCTACGGCTGGGGAATAGATAAATTTCCAAGTATTGATTTCCCCTGCTTTTGCAACAGAAGGCTCACAGTAGCAAATTGATCGACGCATTACGGTATCTCCAAAAATATAGCTCAAGAATGAAGTAATTTTGCCTAAAAGGAGATTGTTTATCAAACGGAAAAAACGAACTATCTGGCTACCAACTGTCGCAGTACAGTAACATGGACTTGGCCTCGAACACCCTGCTGTTTAATACGCTCGGTGATGACCGAGGCAAGTTTGAGTGCTTGCAGGTCATCTATTTGCTCTGGATTCACAAACACTTGCAGTTCTTTGCCAGCCTGCAGGGCAAATGCGGTTTGTACGCCGGGACACTCGCGGGCTATCTGTTCTAGTGCTGCTAGCCGCTGAAAAAAGCTCTCGCTGGTATCTTTCCTTGCTCCCTTTCGGCTGGCAGAGAGCGCATCTGCCGGCTTGCACAGAGCAGCTTCCAGGTTTTTTGGAGCCATTTCATCATGATGGCAGCCAATGCCATTGGCTATTTCTTCGCTTTCGTGGAACTGCAAGGCGAGTCTATAGCCTGCAATTGCATGCGTGGGAGCGATGTCGATGCTTGCCACTTTGCCAATGTCATGTAGAAGCCCGATTCTTCTGGCACGTTTGGCATCCAGTTTCAGCTCTGAGGCCATCATATCCATAAGCATGCTCACTTCAACAGAATGCTCAAGCAGATTTTGTCCAAGGCTTGTTCTTAGATGCAGTTTGCCAAGCAGTTTCACGAGCTCTGGATGCAGATGTTCGACATGGGCGCGCAAAGCAGCGTCGCTGCCATATTGGAGCAGCAGCTGCTCACAGCAGGCAGTAGCCTCGCGAACTGCCTCTTCTATACGTATAGGATTGATACGGCCGTCATTGATGAGTATTGTGAGGGCAGTCTTTGCAATCTCTCTCCTATAGGCATCAAAACAGGACAAAATAGCTGTCATATCCTCAAACAGTAGTGTAACTCCAGTTATCTGCTGAAAGGTTTTGATATTCTTACCTTCTCGTCCGATGATTTTTGCTTTCACAGACTCATCAGAAATGGAAATATGGGTGCAATGGGCGTCAAGAATAGGGGCGACAGGCAATCTTCCAAGGGTGGATGCAACCAGC
>CAYOTQ010000088.1:0-6336 GCA_964406915.1 uncultured bacterium | reverse complement strand
GGCTTTGAGAAAAGAGCGAGACTGGAGCTTAGATGCTGCGGCCAAAGCAACGGGGGTTAGTAAGGCAATGCTTGGACAGATTGAACGGGCAGAGTCAAGTCCAACTATTGCCACACTCTGGAAAATTGCAAACGGCTTTGCTGTCCCTTTTTCGATATTTGTTGCGGATGCGCACGAAGTGCCAACAGGAGCCATTCATGCCAAGGGGAAGACAAAGGCTTTGCACCCGACTGACAAAAAAATGAAGGTATTGCCGCTCTTTGCCTTTGATGAGGCGCTTGGTTGCGAGATATTTCTTATTGAGCTCTTGCCAGGCTGTGAGCATCTTTCGTCTCCTCATATCCCAGGTGTGGTAGAGCATGTGCTTGTGGTCGAAGGGAAACTGGAAGTTCTTGTGGATGGCAGCTGGAAAACTCTTATAAAAGAAGAGGGCTTACGTTTTTCTGCAAGCCAGCCTCATGGGTATCGTAACACCTCAAAAGAAAAGACCGTCATTTACAACATTATTCACTATCTAGATTCGTGAAGGGTCGTCTGCCAGAAACGCTCGAGGTACTGTTGCTGCTGCTCTGTAAGATCAAAAAGAAGGCACATCACCTCGTCATTGGCGGTAAATGCCGCTTTTGTCCAGTTGGCAGAGCCGGAGACCAAAATGGCATCGTCTACAATCGCGATTTTTTCATGCAAAAGCCCAGATCTATCGCTTACACGGACAGGCACCGCTTCTCGCTTAAAGCGCTGAAATGCTTTTTTACTTGTCTGACGGCTTGAATCAGAGTCTAGCACTACTTGGACGCTAACGCCGCGATGATGGGCGTCACAAAGTGCCTGAATGAGTCTTGGATGTGTGAAGGTAAACATGGCCACTTTAACAGTTTTTTTTGCGCTGTTAAGCACGCCAATCAGGCGATCTAGTGCCTGAGGTGCATCAGGTAAAAACCAAATTTCCATCTGCTGCTCGCCCGTTTGCAGGGTAAGCGGTAGAGGAATTAGACGCCGCTTGCGATCCAGGGCTTTTTTTTCGATAGCCTCTGCAATCAGAGGTGACTGCATGCCAAGCACAAGATTTGCGTGCAGACGAAGAGAGTCTCGAGTGAAATTTGCAGAGCCGATCCATGCCTGTTTACGATCAATAGATAGCAATTTATTATGCATCAACCCTTTAGATCTTCTTGGTAGAGTAGTTACCTTAGGACCAAGTTTGAAGGCTGCTTCCTGCGTGGCTACAGGATCGTGAACAACAGTGACTGAGACGCCCTCTTCAGACTTCTTCCTGAGGGCTTCCAGAATCTCTTCGTCTGTCAAAGAGTAGATCATGCAGACAATCGATTCACGTGCTTGCAAAATCGCCTCTTTGAATGTTTTATGAAGGTCATCGCCTGCTTGATTAGAATAGAGCGAGATGGGAGCTGCGTCGCCAGGTAGCGACACCGGCGTGGGAGTGGTCAGGCGCGAGAGGACGATGAAATAGATGGCAAGAAGAACAAAAGCAAGAGGGCCTTTCAGCTTATACTTTTTCGATATGCGGCCAAATTTGATCGACCCGTTTTTTAACTTCATCACTGCACTTCACTTCAGGGGGATACCACGGTTTCATGCGGGCATCGATTACTAGAGGCCCAGTATAGGACAGATGATGATTTTTCATAGTAGTAACTTTCGCATGGATATCGCGTGCTGGCTCAAAGCGAGTGAAAACGGTCCATAAAAACTCGGTAGTCGAACTAGTGGCAAGCTGGACGTCATCGACGATAATCACTAATGGCCAATCAGCAAACGCTGGATGGCTAGCAACTGCTGAGAGATCCTCAGCATCCTTGTAGGAGGGTCCATCGACGACCAGACAGCCGGCGCAATAAGCATTTGCTCTTTTAAAGGGTCTTTCAAGAGGGCCTTGGAAAGAGACTGGAAGAGAGCGCTTTTCTTTGCCTATGCCTAAAAAGAGCACTTTTGAGCCCATATTCAATTTCGGGCCTGTATAGTCCAGGGTGTCATTACTTGTATGGGAGAAAACATAAAAGCCTGTATCAAACGACATTCTGGCAAGCACAGTCTCAAGGAGCAATTTACTATCGGTGATATCAATATCTTGATCTGTGAGCATGAGCACTTTTGTTAAAGAAAGCTGGCCTTCTCCTAAAATGCGAAACGCTGCTGTCAGGCATTCTTTTTCATAACGTACTTTTACTACGGCAGCAGCCAAGGGATGAAAGCCTGTCTCTGCAAATGTGTGTAACTTCCGTACTTGTGGCATGACCACAGGAAAGAGAGGGGAGAGGATTTTCTGTAAAAACTGACCAATATAGAGGTCTTCTTGCACAGGCTTGCCAACGACCGTAGCCGGATAGATAGCATTCTTCCGATGGTAGATTTTCTGGCAGTGAAATACAGGAAAGTCATGAGCTTGGCTATAGTAACCATAGTGATCGCCGAAGGGGCCTTCTAGGCGTCGCTCGTGGGGATTTGCCTGCCCAAGTAGGGCAAATTCGCATTGGGCAATGAGGGGATGGGGATAGCCGGCTACATGCGCTGTTTCAATTTTTTGATCTTGCAGCAAAGAGGCAAAGATGAGCTCTGGCACATTTTCTGGCAAAGGGGCAATAGCGCTGATAATCAAGGCAGGAGGACCGCCAATAAATATAGTCACAGGTAGCGGCTGGTTTGATCTTTCTGCCGTGTGGAAATGATAGCCACCGCCTTTTGCTATCTGAAAATGAAGTCCTGTTGTTTGGCTATCAAAGCGTTGGATTCGATACATGCCGAGATTGGGAACGTGGGTATCTGGTGCTTGGGTATAGACGAGAGGAAGCGTAATGAAATGGCCTCCATCATCCGGCCATAGCTTCAAGAGAGGCAGCTGGTTGAGATCCGGAGGATCAATAGCGCACTCGGTGACAGCCCCGACGCGGCGCTGTTTTGTGCCCAGGCGCAATAAACGTGCCAGCGTACCTCTTTTTTCCCAGAGCGAGGTAAGGGTGGGAGGGAATTGTTCTGTTGCAAAAGATACAACTGTTTTGACAAAATGCTCAGGATCGCTAGGGAAGGCAAGCTCAATACGTCGAAGAGTGCCAAACAGGTTGGTAACAACAGGAAACGGGCTATTTTTTACTCGGTGAAATAAGAGCGCTTTGCCTGCTTGCGCAACAGTGCGTCGATGAATCTCGGCAATTTCTTGATCGCTATCTACAGCTTCGTAGATATGTGCAAGCTCTCCTTGCTGTTCGAGAATATGTAAAAATTCTCGCAAATTGCAAGGAGATTTTGCACGACTAAAAGGACTATACTTTTTCGCCACGAGCGCGCAGATCGCTCACGATTTTGCGAATGCCGACCTTTTCTACTGTTCGAAGAGCGGCAGTAGAAAGTCGGATACTCACGAAACGGTTCTCGTCAGCAAGCCAGATGCGCTTTCGCACAAGATTTGGCAAGAAGCGACGCTTGTTCTTTCCTGTAACTTTAAGACCGATTCCCTTTTTCTTTTTTGCAATACCGCGTGTGACGTAGGTACGTCCAACAACTGGCTTTCTTCCAGTTACTTGACATCGTTTTGCCATGATAACGAGCTCCAATTTATGTAGTGGCACGTATCATACGCTATTTGTGCCTTTGTCGACAATCAAAAAAAGAAGCTCGGATCTTCTGTGAAAAAAGAGAATTTTCTGGTATGAATGGTACCTTATTCAAGGATAAGTCATGAGTACTACCACCAACGCTATTGACACTGACGCCCTTGGCAAATTATTAAGCCTGGCAAAGAGTTTTGATGAGGTGTTTGCCGGCCAGCCAAGTGGCCAGGCCAGTGAAAAGGCAATTGAACGTGTCCTTATTCGTACCGACCCCGATGGTCATTTGACCTTTCAGGTAAAGGGTGGAATGCTCTGGAGGTTCTTTACCATCACGCTGCATGGAAGAGAAAAGGAATATGATCTTGGTCAAAATTTAGCTCAGTTGCAGAGCTTGTTTCAGGCGTTAAAAGATTTGTCAGATCAGGAAATACGTCGTGCAGCCCAAGGTATGGCGATGTATGGGCAGACCGTCATTGACACGCAAGATGCCGTAGCTACATTGATGAAACTTCAGGCCACACTCAATTCAATTATTGATCATATCAAACGCAAAAAACTGCGAAGACAGCCAGATGAAGAGCGGAAAAAGAGCATTGCTGAGGCTCTTGACGTGATGAAGATTCACTGGAGACCTGTTCCCGAGGGTGAAGAGCCTACTCAAAAACGTATCTATCGCAAGCGTAAGCAAGTTGAGTAATCTCAAGCAAGTGGAATAATCGAAAACAGGCTCAATAAAAGAAACAGGAGTTACCTATGTCATTGTCATTGATACTACCCTTTTCAGACCTACTTCCTGGCTCCTATTATCTGGAGGATTCCTGCGCAGATGATCCACAAGAGGCGGATTTACAAGATTCGCATTTACAAGAATGGCACTTACAAGAATTACAGTTACTGGAGGCTTCAGAATCCATAGCCGAGCCCCCCTCTGTCCAAGGGCATGAAACAGAGCCTGAAACAGAGTCTGAAGCAAAACCAGAAACAGAGCCTGAAGCAGAACCAGAAACAGAGTCTGAATCGGAAGTTAAACCAAAGCCTAAACCAAGGCGTAAACGAAAAATTGTAAAAGCGGATGTCGATGAAACAAGACCCCATAAATGCACACATAGCCGCTGCAAGAAACGGTTTAAAAAATTAAGTCATTTACAAGAGCACATGAGGATTCATAATGATGAAAGACCGTATGCATGTAATCAGCCTTATTGTAACATGGCATTTAGGCAGATAGCTCATTTGCATAACCACAAACTCCGCATGCATAATATTGTCCATCCCTATCCTTGTACCGTTGACAATTGCAACAAAGCGTTTAAAACTCAAAAACTTTTAAATAGACATAGGGTAGAACACCAGGTTGGCGATAGGATTTTTAAATGTGTGGTCGACGGATGTGGTAGGTCATATACAAAAAAAGGCTCTTTCTATTCACACATGCAAAAGAAACATCGCACCACTACTTAAGGAGCTCTATTTCTCTTTGAGCGTTCCTGTCCAGCCAAGCTTACTTCGCAGAGTAGCAAAATAATCTAGATGAGGAAGTTTGACTAAAGGAAAACGGCGCACTGCTGGAGAGATACAAAACTGCTGTTGATAGCTAAGAGAAAAACGACAGATCCCATCATAGACGATTTCCACCGGTTGGTAGTTATTGAGATACTTGATCCTGATTTCCTGTTTTGGCTTAATGACTATGGGTCGATTGGAAATTGTGTGCGGGCAAATCGGAGTGATCACCAATGCATCTAAATCTGGAGCAAGAATAGGGCCCCCAGCAGAAAGAGAGTAGGCGGTAGAGCCGCTTGGAGTTGCGATGATGATTCCGTCTGCAGAAAACGTATTGAAGTAGGTGCCGTCGACTTCAATTGCCAGATCCACTAGAGAGTAGTTTTTCCCTCGATGCAAGACAATTTCATTCACGGCAAAGCAACTGTCGCCACTGGCTGTTTTCCCTTCGATCATCAGTCGATGCTGCACAGAATAATTGCCGGCAACTACTTGTTCAAGAGCTGGAAATAGTCCTGAAACGGGTATGTCGGCAAGAAAACCAAGACTGCCCAAATTAATGCCTAAAATCGGAGCAGTAATTTGTGGATAGTTGTGAAGACAGCTGAGAATAGAGCCATCGCCGCCAAGGGAGACAACCAATTCAATGGTTGCTGGATCCATTGCTCCTAGTTCCTCTGGGAAAATGACCGTCTTTCCATGTGTTTGGAGATAGTCTTTTACCTGCGAGGCGAGGGCTTTGGCTTGAGGTTTTTGAAGGTTTGGTGAAATGAAAATATTCATTGTTTACTGCACTACAGGCTTTTGATCGGCGCCCAGCTGCAACTCTCCCGCACGGTTTTTCATCAAGACTTCGATTTTTTTCTCTGCATCGGAGAGTTTTTTGTTGCACTGCAAGATGAGCTGATCTGCTTCCTCGTACAGTTTTATTGCTTCTTCAAGGCTTGGGTGTGCGCTGTTGAGTGTTTCAAGAATATGCTCAAGTCTCTCAAAGGCTTTTTCAAATGATAACGATTCTTTTTCTGTGCTCATAGGTGTATATTGGTAATTTCGGCTTCAGCTTCGCCATCGGCAAAAGCAATACGCACTTTCTGTCCCATAGAAAGAGCTGTAATCGAGGATATAACGGAACGATCTTTTTGTGAAAACAGAATGGTGTAGCCTTTTGTAAGAACGCTCTTCGGATTGAGAGATTCCAGGTGATCGGCAAGAGCGCTAAATTCTTTTTTTTTGGCAGCAAATAACTTGGTTGTAAGAAGAGGTATCT
>CAYOTQ010000087.1:0-6358 GCA_964406915.1 uncultured bacterium | reverse complement strand
GCGGCCTGATCTCCATAGGCTTTCTATTTGGTTCATTATTTGAAATGAATTATTTCGTCGGTATAGTACTGGCGACAGCGGTCATGATGGGATATACCTTTATCGGCGGCTTTATCAGCGTCGCATGGGCAGACCTGTTCCAGGGGCTATTTTTGCTAGGTGCCATTATGATTGTCCCTGTTATCGCATTCTTTACCATTGGCAATACAGAAGCCATTTTCCAGGCAGCAAGCAGTGCCAATATTTCTATGAATCTCTTTTCATTTGATACTAAAGAAATTCTCTTTACGCTCTTTGGCTGGGGTCTTGGCTATTTTGGTATGCCGCACATCTTGATTAAATTCATGGGAATTAAGAATGTCTCTGACATGAAAAAGGCGAAGTATCTCGGTATCGGCTGGCAAATTCTCACCTTGCTCAGTGCCGCAGCTGTTGGTCTTATTGGTATTGCCTACTTCAAAGGTGGTATCGACAATGCGGAAATGGTCTTTATTGAAATGTGCAAACAACTCTTTCATCCACTGCCTGCTGGCTTTGTTCTCTGCGGCCTTCTGGCAGCAACAATCTCCACAATGGACGCACAAATCCTTGTCTGCTCTTCTGTACTTACAGAAGACATCTACAAGTACTTCGTGCCTAACATAAAAGATGGCCGTGAAGTAGTTATCTTTCGATGCAGCGTTGTTGCGGTCTCTGCCATTGCGCTGATGATTGCCTGCGGACAAAATACAACGATTATGGAAACAGTCTATTATGCCTGGGCAGGTCTCGGATGTTCCTTCGGCCCTCTTCTGCTCGTTTCCCTATATTCCAAAAAAGCCACGCACCAAGGAGCTATTGCCGGCATCTTGTCAGGGGGACTTACAGCTGCTCTATGGCCAACGATCAATAAGATCTTGATCGAGCAGCAATTGATAGGTGCCATTCCATCCATGATTTTAGGATTCCCTATCAGTCTTTGCGCAATCTTTACAGTGTCATTGATGACAGCAAAGCAAAGAAGCTAAGGCAATTAGGAATAAGCAGGCACTGTTTGGCTATAAATAGTTCGTAGACAGTGCCTTGCAAGGATTCTTTCGCAAAAAAACGGCAACCTGTGATATGATAATCACATCACTATTCGAGTTTTTGATACGAACCCCCAGGAGAGTATATGTCACAGCAGCCATCCGAACAACTTTTGGAATACGAAGTTGGAGGACGCAAGTTTGTCTTGGATGAAAAAAAGGCAAAAGAAGCTTTTGAAGCAAAGCGAGTGATTGGAGGCCGCAACAGCCCTGAATTTAACGTCATGCCTCTCAAGTATAAGTGGGCGTATGAAATTTATCGCGACATGGAAGCCAATCACTGGCTGGCCCAGGAAGTGCCCATGTATGAAGATATCAAACAATTCAACGATCCAAAATTTCTCAATGATCGTGAACGAAATATTATTCGAGTTGGTATTGGCTACTTCTGCTCTGCAGAAGGTATTGTTGGCGACTGCGCACAGACAATTATTCGTGAAAACCTGACCGCTCCTGAGTTGAAGATGGCAGTTGGAAGACATGTTCAGGAAGAGAATATTCATACAGAATCTCTTCTCTACATGATCTCTTCTCTTGGGATCAACCCTCATGAGGTATCAGCCCTATTTCTTTCTTTGCCATCAGTCATCAAGAAGAACAGAGTCATCACTGAGCATCTTCCGAAGCTCAGACGAGACTTAGATCTGACAAAAACCGAAAATAAGCAGCTCTTTGCAAAGACTATCTTCGGCATTACACAAATTATGGAAGGGACACAGTTTTTTGGCCTCTTTTTGCCGATCTTGCATCTTCAGCGTGAAGGCAAGATGCCGGGTATCGGACAGATGTTTCGCTATACGATGCGAGACGAATCAAATCATATTGAACTCGGCCGTAGACTCTTCCTTGCCCTCATCGAAGAGAATCCCGATATCATGACACCCCAATTCCAGCAAGAGCTTGTGGATTTTATGAAGGCAGGTATCGAAAGCGAGATTGCTTTTGTAGATGACCTTCTTCCACAGGCGATTGCAGGACTCTCCCCAGATGAGATCAAGCGCTTTGTTCGCTACAATGCAAACCGTCGTCTGATGGGGCTTGGCTGGGCGCCTCTGGATGATGGTAAGGGCAATATTATTTTGGATAACCCGTTCCCTTGGTCCGCAGAGATCATCTATCTCAAGAAAAATGAAAACTTCTTTGAGACCCGAGTGACAGAATATGGGAAGCTATCTAGTTTACAGGAAGTAAGAAACGAGCAAGAACTTTTTGAAGGGATTGAGGTCTAATTATGGCGCCTACAGTTCAAGATATACGTATTTATATCGAAACACCAAAATCTCTCAAGCCACAAGTGCCGTGGCATGAGTTGAAAAACAACTTGATTATCCCTACCGGCTTGCCAATGATCCAGACTACAAAAGGTCTTGCCGATTGCGTGCCTGAAAAGCTGCTTAACGCTATTGGAGCTGCCATTTGTGATGATCGCCTTGCACGTGGAGCGCAGCTTCAAGAGCAGATTTTTGTTCCAGAAACAAAGTTCAAGGTAGTCAGTGCTGTCAACCGCGTCTTGATTAAACTAGCAGGACTGCACAAGCAGCTGGTACAGAGTGAAGAGGTGCATGAAATTTGTGAAAATAGCCTGCTTGAAGAAGGCGAGACTCTTGCTGCCAAAGGCTATCTTCTTTATCGCACACAAAAGCAAAGACGGCGCCAGACGCTCAAACATCTTGAAGTTATCCGTCGCAATGGTAAAAAAGTCGACTGGAATCCAGATAAAATCTACAACGCGATCTATAAGGCTTTTCTTGCAGAGGCAATCGAACGTAAAGGCGAGCCTCAAGAGCAAGACCATCAGGAAGCTTCCGTTTTGGCTTCACAAGTAACCCAACAAGTGGTCCATGAAATCACGGGATCAGGTCGGGAAGTGATCCATATCGAAGAAATTCAAGATATTGTGGAAAAGTATCTGGCTGAAATGGGGCATCAAGAGTGTGCCAAACGTTTTGCTGCATATAGATTAGAGCGCGCGTACCTGCGTCAAAGACGAGAAGAAGAAGAAAAGACCGCTTTTGTCTTGCCAGAACTGGTGACTCCTAGCCTGCTTGCTCGCATTGATTTTGCGCTTATCGATTTAGACGTGCCGATGTCAAGAGAAGAACTTGCGCATAAGCTGATCGTTTCCATGAGCGTGGGACTCACCGAACAAGAAAAGATGAATACCATCTTGATGAATGCAAGATCCTTGATTGAACTTGACCCTAACTTCCGCTTCTTTTCTGCCCGCATTTTGCTGACATACATATATGAAGAAGCGCTGGATTGGAAAATTGGTGACGGCATTGGAAAGCTGAAGAAAGCCCATGTCGAGGGGTTTGAGCGCTATGTCGCTCGTGGGATTGAACTAGGCCTTCTCAGTCCTGAACTGAAGAAATTTGACCTGAAGAGTCTCAGCCAGAAGATCAACCCGATGGCGGATCTAAAATTTGATTTTCTTGGAATTATGACCCTTTACGATCGCTACTTGTTGCATGAGCGCCAGGAAAGTCACTCTCCCAAGGTGTTGATTCTCGACAAGAAAGGCAAAAGACGTATTGAAGCACCTCAGTTTCTCTGGATGCGTGTGGCGATGGGTATTTCGTATAATGAAAAAGAAAAAGAAGATACAGCCATCACATTTTATAATGTCTACACCAGCAAGAGATTCTGTTCGGCAACGCCTACTCTCTTTAACTCTGGAACAATGCGGCCCCAGCTCTCCTCCTGTTATGGACTGACTGCTGGCGATGAAATTGGAGGCATTAAACATGACGAACAGGGTCGCAGTTATCCTGTTGGCATTTTTGGCACCTTCATGAACTGTGCTTTTCTTTCAAAATTTGCAGGCGGTCTTGGAGTTGACTTCACATCGGTTCGTGGTATGGGCTCGCATATCAAAGGGACCAATGGAGAAAGCCAGGGTGTTGTGCCTTTTCTAAAAATCCTCAACGACACTGCCGTTGCTGTAAACCAGGGTGGAAAACGACGTGGAGTGGCTTGTGCCTACTTAGAGACGTGGCACAACGATATTGAAGAGTTTTTAGATCTACGTAAGAATGTTGGTGATGAACGTCGCCGCACTCATGATATGCATACTGCCAACTGGATCCCCGATCTTTTTATGATCCGCGCTATCAAGGGACAGGACTGGACGCTTTTTAGGACCAGTGAAGTTCCTGAGCTTCACGAGACTTACGGAGAAAAATTCCGTGCGGCTTATGAACATTATGAGAAGCTGGCTGAAGAAGGCAAAGTATGGGGCAAAAAGATCCGTGCAGCTGTTTTGTGGAAGAAGATGTTAAATGCCTTATTTGAAACAGGCCATCCATGGATCACCTTTAAGGACCCTGCCAATATTCGCTCCCCACAAGATCATTGCGGAGTCATCCATAACTCCAACCTCTGTACAGAAATTGTATTGAATGACTCAGATGACGAGCATTTTGTCTGCAACCTCGGTTCAATCAACCTCTCTGCCTTTGTGAATGCAAACGGAGCAATAGAAAGAGAAGAGCTTGCAAAAACTGTGCAGCTGGCAGTGCGAATGCTTGATAATGTGATCGATATCAATTTCTATCCTACTATTCCAGCGGAACGCGCCAATCTCAAGCATCGTCCTATAGGCCTTGGCCTCATGGGATGGCAAGATGCTCTGCATATGATGGGCTTGCCGTTTGAATCTGAAGCAGCCGTGACATTTGCTGATGAGATCATGGAATTCATCGCTTGGCATGCCTACAGCGCTTCTTGCCAACTTGCCAAGGAACGCGGTGCCTACTCTTCATTCAAAGGGTCCAAGTGGGATCGAGGCCTTATGCCTCTAGACACACTTGATCTGCTTGAAAAAGAAAGAGGTGTTGCCCTCGACATAGATAAGAGTAGCAAGATGCCGTGGAAAGAACTCAGAGATCGCATCAAACAGCATGGCATGAGAAATTCAAATGTGTTGGCAATAGCCCCTACGGCCACGATATCCAATATTTTTGGCAATTCCGCTTGTATTGAACCAGACTATCGCCATATCTATAGCAAGTCAAATCTCTCTGGTGAATTTATCAGCATCACTCCCCTGCTCGTTCAGGCACTGAAAAAGCATGGGCTCTGGTCCAAAGAGATGTTGGAAGATCTCAAGTATCATAAAGGTGAACTTGACGACATGACCACCATCCCTGCGTCTATTAAGATCCAGTTCAAGACAGCCTTCAAAATCGATCCAATTTGGCTCCTCAAGCAAGCCGCCCGCCGGCAAAAATGGATCGATCAGGCGCAATCTTTAAATCTGTTCCTAGACAAACCAGATGAGAAGTTAATGTCTAAGATTTATTTGACAGCTTGGAAGATGGGGCTTAAAACGACCTATTATCTTAAGAACAAGTCAGTATCGGATATTGAAGATGCCAGCCTTGATATCAAACGCAAGACGCAAGAGCTGCATCAGACGGTGAAGGCTTGCTCTCTAACGGATCCAACTTGTGAATCATGTCAGTAAGTGTCTATCGTTACTTTTTTTGATGATCCCTCTGTCTCTCTATGCAATAGAAGAGACAGAGAAGGTCTGCGTTGTCGTACAAGATGCCTTTGTACGAGATGCCATAATCCAGACTCTGCACAAAGAGCAGGTGTGGTCCATCATAGAGCCTCCTACTTTTGGAACTGAGGCTCTCACAGAACTCTTTGCAAGAGAAAAGCCCGCTTATGTGATTGTTGACGGCTCGCAAAAAAATGCCCCTGAGCAATCATTGCTTGTCGACACCCATACACTCAACTTGGCAGCTACATACAATGCAAAAAGAGCTATTCTCCTCAGTTCATTTGCTGTCTACCCATCTACGGCGCAACTGCCGTTGAAAGAGGCTTCGCTTCTCGCAAAAAAAATCGACGATGTGACAGATCTGTATAGCATTGCAAAACTTACGGCCATCAAACAATGTCATGCATTCAATGCTCAGATATCGTGTATAGACTCGCCTAGATTTATTGCCTGTATCTATCCTCATCTCTATGGCAGGCACAATAGCTACCAGCAGCCTCTGGCTCATCCTGTCCAACATGTCCACAATCGTCTTTCCAAGGCTAAGAAAGAATATTGCCAGTTTGCGCTCATCTCAGATGATGGAAATGCCAAGTATGAACTTTTGCATATAGATGATTTAGCAGCTGCAGTATTGTTTTTATTGTCCCAACCTATTACAACAGATCTACTGAATGTAGGTGCTGGAAGAGAAATTGATATGAAATCGATTGCTCAAGCCATGTATCAAGCCAGTGGATACCGTGGCAAGCTAGTCTTTGACTGCACAAGCATTAGCGAA
>CAYOTQ010000086.1:0-6399 GCA_964406915.1 uncultured bacterium | reverse complement strand
GGTAGCTTTTCACCACGAGCAATCCGAATTTGCTGCGTGACGATGTCAATTCCTGTCAGCATTTCTGTGACCGTATGCTCTACCTGTACGCGCGTATTGACTTCCATAAAATAGAAGTTTTGGTCTTTATCAAGTAAAAACTCTACAGTGCCCACAGAATGATAATTGGCTTCTTTTGCAATAGCAACAGCAGCTTCTCCGATCTTCTGTCTCAGTTTGGGGGTAAGCACTGGGCTTGGAGCTTCTTCGATGAGCTTTTGGCGGCGCCTCTGGATAGTACAGTCTCTTTCTCCCAGATGGACAAAATTGCCAAACTTATCTCCCATAATCTGAATCTCGATGTGGCGAGGATTCATGATCATCTTTTCGAGATAGACGTCCGGGTTGCTAAAGCTTGCCTCCGCTTCAGTTCTGGCAGCTAAAAAGAGTTTTGAAAATTCTTCTTCTGAGTAGGCAATACGAATTCCTTTGCCACCACCTCCAGCGACAGCTTTGATAAAAATGGGAAAGCCAATACGGGAGGCTTCTTTGAGGGCCTCTTGGAGGTTTGAGACAATGCCATCAGAGCCTGGGATCACGGGACAGCGTGCTTTTTTCGCAATTTCTTTCGCTCTTGCCTTATCACCAAGGAGGGCTATCGATTCTGGTGATGGCCCTATGAAGTTAAGTCCGCAGCTTTCACAAATAGAGGCAAATTTCGCATTTTCGCTCAAAAAACCATATCCAGGATGGACCGCATCAGCACTTGTGATTTCACAGGCAGACAATATATTGGGGATTTTGAGATAGGATCTATGAGAGGGCGCCTCTCCAATACAAATCGCCTCGTCTGCATGAAGCACATGAAGCGCTTCTGCGTCTGCTTGAGAATAGACAGCAACAGTCTGAAGTCCTATATCGTGACACGCACGAATGATACGAACTGCAATTTCACCTCGATTGGCAATCAATACTTTCTGCATAGATGCGATCACACTGTTGGAGTAATACGAAAGAGTTTTGTTCCAAATTCCACTGGGTGGCCACTTTCAACAAGGACTGCCGACACTACGCCTGCAACGCCCGCTTTTACTTCGTTCATGACTTTCATCGCTTCAATGATGCAAACGACTGTATTCTTTTCCACACGATCACCCACTTTTACAAAAGCTGGGTCGTTAGGTGAAGGGGCATGATAAAGGGTTCCTACCATTGGAGAGGTTACAAAAGAGCTGATAGCATCTTCTTCGGCTGCCTGCTTATTCGCGCCTGGCTTAACATTCATATCAGAGGCTGCTGGGGCAACAGCTGCACTCATACGATGCTTTTCAATTTCGCCGCGCATGGGGTTTTCTTCTAATCCCTCTACACTGGAGTCAAAATAACGTAGGGGAGCTTGATCTTCTCTTTCGAGATGTAGCTCGACCCCTTCTTTCTTGAGAATGAGTTTTTTTATGCCTGTTCTTCCCATGGCCAGCATGAGCTGGTTAATCTGTTTTGGTTCCACGCGTATACCCTTTATACCCTTTGAATATATTCTTCAGACTCAGTATCTACTTTGATGATATCGCCCACTTCCACAAAAGGAGGGACTTCAATTTCAGCGCCTGTTTCAAGCTTTGCAATTTTAGAGCCGGCGCTATTACCTCGTCCACCAGAGGCAGTAAGTATATTTACCACCATGAGTTCTAAAAATTGCGGCAGCATGATCGAAAAAATCGTAGAGCCATACAGCTGTGCCTTGACTTCAACGCTTTCTTTCAAATAGTTGACTTTGGAGCCGATGATGGCTGGAGGAACTTCGATCTGCTCAAGATTGCCGATATCTAAAAAGAGGTAGTTCTTTCCTTCTTTATAGAGAAATTCTAACCTACGCTCTTGGAGCTGCACCTCTTCAATTTCTTGCGTCGGCTTAAAGTTTTTTTCTATCACCTGTGCTGTGTCAAGATCGCGCAGCTTCGTTTTGATAAACGGACTGCTCTTAGGAACTGTAACTTTGACACAAGAATCTACGCGATAGAGTTTGCCTCCAATAGAAACTGTCATTCCAGGAGTCAATTGATTGCTTGTCAACTTATTTGTTAACTGACTGCTCGTACCCATACACACCGCCCTAGTTGGCTACCATTCTAACTTAAAATAACTTTTTCTACAAAGTTTCTTTCACAGCTGCTTCTGAGAGACGAGACAGCTTCTTGTAAATTTTGGGAGGTAAAAAGAGAGGTTCCTGCAACAAAAATATTGGCGCCTGCTTTGGCACATTCTGCTGCTGTCTCTATATTAATGCCTCCATCGACCTCAATATCTGTAGAGAGATCAAGGGTATTGCATGCATAGCGAATAAAGCGTATCTTGTCGATCATATCACTCATAAATTTCTGACCCCCAAATCCTGGTGATACCGTCATTAGCAGTATCATATCGCAAAGAGGCAGGTATCGTGGAATCGAACTTTGAGGTGTTTCGGGACAAAAGGCAAGGCCTGCCTTCACCCCGCATTTTTTGATATAGTCGATTGTCTCTTCAACATCTTCTGTTGCTTCGTAATGAAAGGTGATCAAGTCAGCTCCCGCTTCTACAAAACGCTCTATATAGTCATAAGGATTATACATCATGAGATGCACATCCAAAAAAAGAGAAGAGGATCGATTGATGGCGGCAACTGCTTGGGGCCCAATCGTGAGGTTTGGCACAAATTGGCCATCCATCACATCAACATGTATCCAGTCAGCACCAGATTGCTCTATCTGCTGTGCTGTCTCTGCAAGACGACCAAAATCACCTGCCAAAATTGACGGACAGATCTTTATACGTGAATTTTTCATAGTTCTCCCATCCCTTTAATCCAGACTTCTGTATACGTACTATTCGCTATCTGTACAGGCTGCAGCCTATGGACACGCATGCCTGCTTTCTCAGAATAGATCAAGATAGCCTCTTTTTGTGTACACTCTTCAAATTGCATCTGGCCATGATAGACACCATCCGGGACAAGGACCAGACCCTCTACATCGAGCTGAATGTCAGTCAAATCTCCCTTATACTTTGTGTAGAGAGAATAGGGCCTTCCTAGAAGCGTACTTGCTTGCGACAGACTACCTTCAAGAATTAGCGAGCGAATGCGTGACGATGATACAGGTATTTGGTCTACACAAAATCGCTCAAAAAACTGTGCGTGGCCGTGCTCTCTTTGCATAAACTGTTCGAGAAAAAAGCGGTTGCCTTCTCTCTTATTACCGAATGAGACATCAGAGCCGACGAGAATATATGTAAATGGTAGCATTTTTCGCACTAGCGATAAAAAATCGCTCGCAGAAAGCTGGCAGAGTTGCTGATCAAACGGAATATCCAAAAGTATATCAAATCCAATAGCCTCGAGAAGTCGTATTTTATGCGCATGCGTGGTGAGTTGTGGGCGAAGGCCTTCTGGATGGAGGATATGTGAGGGATGGTTGCTGAATGTTAGGCAGGCTGTGGCAAGCTGATGCAGTTGGGCACATTTTTTTACCTGTTCAAAGATGTATTGATGGCCACGGTGTACGCCATCAAAGGTGCCAAAAGTAAGCACGCACGGTTGGTGGCATACTTGTTCGCAGGTGAGTTTGTGATAAGTACGCATCATAGTAAGAGAAGCTCATCTAGTGACGTAGCTGGATCTTTTATTTGCTGCAAAGAAACAGCTTTCTCTATTAAAAATGGACCAGAACGCACGCGCCTTAGCTGGCAAAGATGAGCATGTGTCTGAAGCATCTCTCCAATGTCAAATGCGAGAGAGCGGATGTAGGTGCCTTTGGAGCATGTGACATGAATTTCTAGTTCTGGATAGGCATAGCGCACAAGCTTGCAAGATACTTCTACGGGAACTGCAGCACGTTCCACTACCTTTCCTTGGCGTGCAATTTCATACAGCCTTTTGCCTCCAATTTTCTTGGCAGAAAACATTGGGGGCACTTGCATGAGTGGGCCTTGGAATGAGGCAAGAACCTGTTGCACTTCTTCTAATGAGGGGACTTTATCAGAAATAGCGAGCGTCTCTCCTTCACAATCATAGGTATCAGTACTGCGTCCGAGCATAAGTGTTGCTGTGTATTCCTTATCTCCGCAGAGAAACTCATCGGCTCTTCTCGTAAATGCACGCGAAATGAGCATGACTAATAGGCCTGTGGCGAATGGATCGAGGGTGCCTCCATGGCCGATTTTTTGCACGCCAGTGCGCCGTCGTAGCGTGGCAACGACAGAAAAAGAACTCATCTTTGCGGGTTTATCTACTAGAAGTATTCCTTGCATAAAATAAGCATACTATGAGATATGTTTTACGCCAAATCATAAAAAACTCTTGACAATCTCTAAATGGGTCTTTAAGGTCCCGTTTTGGGTGTCAAGATTATTTTTAGATCTCTTGAAGAGAATGCTTGTAGAGGAATGCTTGTAGAGGAATAAAAGATGAGTATGAGAATGAAAAGCTATAGACTTCTTGCTGTATTACTTGTAGCCAGCCTTGCCTTCTTGCAGCAGGTCTCCCTGGAGGCCGGCTCCTCACGATCTTCGTCGAGTATTTCCAAATCTGCCAAATCCAAATCTGCTAGATCCAAATCTTCGAGTAAACGCTCTCGCTCTCTGAAGAAGCACATTTCCGATCTTCGTGTTCAAATGGCAACACAAGTGCCTGATATTGAGCGCGTAGATGCAATGCTTGTTCCATATAAAAAACTCATCTCCAAGCTCTCTCTTTCTAATCAGACAAGAAAATCAATCGCGGCCTGGATGTGTAGAAACAACATTTTCCTTGGCAGTAAATACTATGATCACAATCGTCTCTATAAAGCAGTACCGCATCTTTCTAGAAATGCGACTTTTCGAAAAGCATACAAGACCTTTGTAAGCCAGATCTCTGTACCTGCTAAAAATTACAAAGCATCTAACGATGACGCCCGTATTGCGATCTTGTTTACAGGATGTTATGGAGGGGGTCATAAAGCTCCGGCGACAGCAATTAGTACCTATTTTGAAAAGCAAGGATATCAGGTAAAACTCATCGATGTTGATGAAGTAGCAGATCGTTACTCTCCGGTAGTTGAAGGATATACACGTGCGCAAATCTATCAAGAAGTCTATCAAAAGGAAGGCAATATCAAAAAAGCGCATCGCCTTCGAGAAAAAATGAAAGACTTGCAAACGATAGAATCCAATAGATATATAAAAGATCTCAAAGATATGTTGGTTGACTTTCGAGCGACACATATTTTCACCGTAGCTCACCATCGACCAGAACTTGGCTACCTCAGTTATCAGCTCGGCTTGCCTATGCTCTTTGTTCATACAGACTATATTTTTCACAAAAAGCTTGTACCAATTTTAAAGGAACAAGAGCGACTGAAGAATCCTCTTATTAAATTTACTGTTCTGGCAAACAATAGAAGCTTCTTTAAAAATGCCGAGAAAATGCTTGATATAAAGATGCAGAAATTCTCTCCTCAAATCAAAAGACAGCTAGTAAAGTGTGGCTTTCCAGTACGTCAGAGCTTTGCTCCTGTAAAAGCATCAGAAATGCACCATCTTAGACGAGCCCTGAATATTCCAGTTGATGCAGTAGTTTGTAAGTTGGCAATGGGTCAAAATGCCCTTGTGCAAGAAATACAGACTGTGCTTCAAAGGTTAAAAAAAGAAAAAATTCAAGCGCATCAAGAGGTTCATGTTTTTGTGATTTGTGGAAAGAATGACCACCTCAAAGCACATCTTGAAGAACAGCTTGCAGCAGATTCAATGAACAATCGCAAAGCAAATCTGCATATCCATGTAATGGGCTTTTTGAACGAACAGAATATGGCAAAAATTGACCAGGCATCAGATGTCTGGATATCAAAGCCAGGTGGCTCTACATGCGGAGAGTTGCTGCGTACGCAAAAGCAGTTGCTTTATGTCTTAAATAGCAACCATCCATGGGAAGCATCCAATGCAGAATATTTGGAACGTCTTCATCTTGCGAGCGAGCTGTCGGAAAACCGGCCGATCGTGAATCAAATGTATAAGCGCATACGTGAGCATGAAAAGATCGACCTCGACGATTTACCTACTGGGGAATGGCAATTAAAAGCGCGCGAATTTGTTGAAGGGCGTTGAATAAAGCCATCTTCCAAAGTTGTTTAACCAACATGCTCGTAGTATAGTGGCGCTATGCCCTGTTTTTTGAGGCAGGGAGCTCTCAGAGTGTGCTCCTCAATTCATGTTTAATTAACAGGATAGACAGGATCGCCTTCGGCGGCAGGATATGAGCTACAGGCAGCTCCCAAGGATAAGAACGATCTGTCTCTTAGAATTTTTTCTAGTCTTGTATGGGTGCCCTTCAGAGGGTGTTCCTGTCTACTAACCTGAGTTCTGGGTTTTTCTCTCGATGGAATACAGAGAGATTCCGAGTCAGAG
>CAYOTQ010000085.1:0-6509 GCA_964406915.1 uncultured bacterium | reverse complement strand
GCCATGAACACAGAGGCCGTTGCCATAGCAACAACCCACTGCTGCTGGGAAGGGCCTGTGTTTTTCTCATCATCTCTCTTAGAGATCTCTTCTTTTATCCCTTGCATTTGTCCTGCAAGCGTACTTAACACTCCCGGAATAAAACCGGTTTGTGCTGTTGGAATCGCGAATCCCATATCATCATCCCCATAAGTTTGGCAAACCCCAAAACAAGGCTCGCACGTATCAATAATAATTTTCTTGTTATAGAATAATAACTACCTTTTTTCTTCGTAAGCCAATGCCTAAAAACCGTCAAGTTATTTTCAAGTTTTTTTTAGTGAAATGGCCAATTTCTAAGCTATTGGCTCTGGCGAAGCTGGATCTTCCTCTCTTGAAGGCACTTCAGAGGTCCCCTCCCTTCGCGCTTTTACCTCTGCTTCTACTGTTTCCAGCATCATCATCGCTCGTTCTTTGACTACCTTATGTTCTTCTTTCTCTTTGGCACAGCTGATTACACTTTTTAAACATACAATTGCCAATTCGGGAGCCTGCAGCTTTATATAGCAATCGGCTGCATGAAAATGAGGCATAGGATTATCCACATCGAGTGTGGCACAAAGAGCGTAGATTTGTGCGGCTTTGTCGTACAAACCTTGACGATGCAAGCAGGCAGCGCATCCCATAACATGTTTGGAGACTCCTGGATCGAGCAGCATCAATATCTGAAACAGATACGTTGCTTCTTTATACTTTCCTTGATTGTACATGTTGTAGGCTTGTGTATAGATCGAATCGACCGCGCCATCAGGGATATGAAATGCTTGTTTGGGCATAACCCCTTTCTTCAACCCCTCAAATATTGTCGTCAAAGTGCCTTGCACCTGCTCTCCTATAAGGTTAGGAACATCTCCCAATGCGCCCATCAGTTTGGAAACATCCATTTGAGAGTAGTCTATCGGATCTTCTCCCTTCTTCTCTCTTGCCATTGATCTCCTCATCCGTCTACATTGACCTACTCTTAGCCCAATCTGCGCAATTTTCGCAACCTTCAAATCTCATTTCCAAATCTATTTTGGATAAATGCGCCGATCCTTTATACTTTATTCTTTGTATTATATTTTTATGCCATACGATCCAAAATTTATTCGAAATTTCTCTATCATCGCTCATATCGATCACGGAAAGTCTACACTCGCCGACCGATTTCTTGAGTATACCGGAACGCTTTCCAAGCGTGAAATGCAAGAGCAAGTTCTTGATGGCATGGATCTGGAAAGAGAGCGTGGTATTACCATAAAAGCGCATCCAGTGACCATGTACTACAAAGCCAAAAATGGTCAGCTCTACCAAATGAACCTGATCGACACTCCTGGCCACGTAGATTTTACCTATGAAGTCTCCCGCTCTCTTGCGGCATGCGAAGGAGCTCTGCTCGTGGTCGATGCGGGACAAGGCCTTCAAGCCCAAAGCCTTGCCAACGTACACTTGGCGCTTGCAAAGAATCTCACAATCATCGCTGTCATCAATAAGATTGATCTGCCGACAGCCGATGTGCCTGCAGTAGCCGAGCAAATTGAGGAAACTTTGGCTATTTCCAAAGACGAGATTGTCCCCTGCTCTGCCAAATCAGGGCTTGGGATTGAAGATATTCTCGAACGTATTGTGACAGATATCCCACCTCCTCCTTCCGAAGGAGATACCTCTTTACGTGCCCTGATATTTGACTCTCAATATGACACTTTCCGCGGCATCCTGGTCTACATCCGCCTCTTCAACGGAGAAATTCGCAAAGGCACCGAAATTCGACTGCTGTCTACACAAAAGAGCTTTGAAGTACTGGAAGTGGGTATCTTTATTCCGGATCAAAAGCCTGTAGAAAGCCTGAGCGTTGGGGAAGTTGGTTACTTTGTTGCCAACATCAAAGACCCAAAAGATGTACGTGTTGGAGATACTGTGACGACAGTAAAAAATCCGACGAAAACGCCACTGCCTGGCTTTGAAGTAAAAAATCCGGTCGTATTTGCCGGTATCTATCCAATTGATTCTGTCGATTTTGAAGCACTTCGCGATGCTCTTTCCAAATTACAACTCAATGATTCAGGTTTGCATGTAGAGCAAGAGAGTAGCATGGCTCTAGGCTTTGGTTTTCGCTGCGGCTTCTTAGGCCTTTTGCACCTTGAAATTGTTGTAGAGCGCCTGAGCCGTGAATTTGACCTCGAAATTATCACGACATCTCCAAGCGTTATCTATCGCTTTACTCTGCAAGATAGCACTGTAAAAGAAGTAGATAATCCGGCTCACTATCCGGATCCGGCCCATATTGCCTGGGTAGAAGAGCCTTGGGTAAAGTGCCATATTATAACTCCTGGAGAGTATCTAGGCGCCATCATGAGCCTTGCTATGGACAAGCGCGGCACTTGCCAAAAAATGGAAACATTGGACGCCAAACGACTTTTGCTGACCTATCGCCTGCCTCTCAACGAAATTGTCACCGACTTTGCTGACAAACTCAAGTCACAGAGCAAAGGGTATGCCTCCTTTGATTATGAATTTGATGGATATGAAGAAGCCGACATCATCAAATTGGAAATTCGCGTCAATGAAGAGCCTGTGGATGCCTTTTCATGCCTCATTCATCGAAGCAAAGCAGAGAGCCGTGGAAGAGCTATTTGCGAAAAGTTGAAAGATGTAATTCCCATGCAGATGTTTCGCGTTCCAATACAAGCAGCAATCGGTGGCAAAGTGATTGCCAGGGAAACCATCAAGGCTCTTGCGAAAAACGTGACTGCAAAATGCTATGGAGGCGATATTACCCGCAAAAAGAAACTGTGGGAGAAGCAAAAAGAGGGGAAAAAACGTATGAAAGAAATTGGGAAAGTTAATATTCCACAAAGTGCTTTCATGCAAGTACTAAGGCTGAGTGCGCCATAATGAATAGACCGTTTACTTCGCCCCCATCATGTCTACAGAACCCCTCAAAGCCAGCCCATTCTACCACCCAGCCATTTTTTGCAAGCGGTGATCTCAAACAGATAGACAAAGCAAAACTTCCCGTGCATGTCGCCATCATTCCTGATGGCAATCGGCGCTGGGCCAAAAGACATTTTCTTGACTATGAAGAGGGCCACGTGGCTGGCATAGAAGCCATCATCAAAATTGTGCTGGCAGCAAAAGAGCTTGGCATACGTATGATGACAGTTTTTGGCTTTTCTACAGAAAATTACAGCAAGCGATCAGAAACCGAGATCGAGCATCTCCTACGGATCATCAAACAGTACCTCACCAACTATCAGCAAAAACTGATTGCCAATAATATCCGTCTTCGAACTATTGGCGACACCCAGACGCTTCCTACACCCCTACGCATGGTACTAGACGAAACTGTAGCCAAAACAAGTAGCTGCAGCGAGTATGATCTGATGCTGGCGATCAACTATGGCGGTCGCAATGAACTGGTGCGCGCCATGAAAAAAATTGCTGGCGATATCGTAGCTGGCAAGCTTGCCATTGAAGCAGTCGACGAATCCTGCGTCGCCTCATATCTTGATACCGCAGGGATGCCAGATCCTGATTTATTGATCCGTACAGGCGGAGAAGAGAGAATCAGCAATTTTTTACTCTGGCAAAGCTCCTATGCGGAAGTCTATATAGATGAAATTCCATGGCCAGATTTTACTCCAAAACATCTTTTGGCAGCAGTTTTAGATTTTCAACATAGGCAACGACGTATCGGCGGAGGGACCTACGTATGATGCGCGCACTGAATAATTTCCAGCAGCGATTTTTGCTGAGTCTTTTGGGCATCTGTCTCATCTCATTTATCCTCTTTTTTTCCCATCAAGAGCCCTTTCAATATCTTTTTTTGGCAGCAATTGGCGCTGTGCAAGCAATTAGCCTCTGGGAATACTACCTTCTAGCTCAAACAAAAGGCTTTCAACCTGCAAAACGCTTTGGGACCCTCTTTTCTATCCTTTATGTCATCTGGCACTACTTCTCACCCAATATACAAGGGCCGCTGTTTGCCTTTCTTGGACTGTCATTCATCTGCTATTTTTCTAGGCATCCGACCTCGGTCGGCAACAAATCTATTGGAAATCTCGGTGTGACCCTCTTTGGCTTTTGTTATATTACATTGCCATTGAGCCTCCTCATAGATCTAAATTTCATCGCCTCCCAATCATCTTGGTGGATCATCTACCTCATTGTGACGACAAAGATGACAGATACTGTGGCCTATATTTTTGGAAAAACAATCGGCAAACATCTGCTTACACCAACATTAAGCCCTAAGAAAACCATTGAAGGTGCGATTGGCGGGCTGCTTGGATCTTCCCTCTCAAGCCTTCTCTTTGCCACTAGCTTTCCAGCAATGTTTGAAGGCAGGTTTTCTCATCTGGAACTTGCCCTGCTCGGCATTGCAATCGGTATCGTTGCCCAAATAGGAGATCTTGCAGAGTCGCTTGTCAAACGTGATGCAAATGTAAAAGACTCAAGCCATATGCCTGGCTTTGGTGGGATGCTCGATATTGTAGACTCTCTTTTGTTTACAACGCCGCTGCTCTATATATGGCTTTCCACAAAGGGCATTGTATGATCATTACCATTGACGGGCCTGCAGGGACAGGGAAGACCACTATTGCCCGCCGTTTGGCAGATAGACTAGGGTTTGTATATGTGGATACAGGCGCCATGTATCGCGCCCTCACCTATGGAGTTCTCTCGCATCACATCGATCTTGAAAATAGTCAGCAGCTTGCAACGTTCTTGAATGACTATCCCATTACCATACAGAGCTTGCAAGGTCAAAAGCATTACTTTCTTGCCACCGAAGATGTCACAGATAAGATCCGAGGCTCATATGTCACCCGAGCAGTATCTAAAGTCTCTTCCTATGCACTTGTCCGCCAAAAACTAGTCCAGACACAACAGCGGCTTGCCATAGGCCTCGACACTGTCTTTGAGGGAAGAGATTTAGGAACTGTGGTATTTCCGCAGGCAGAGCTCAAGATCTTTCTGACAGCCGACCCTCATGTGCGAGCCACAAGACGCTACCAAGAGCTACTGGTAACAGATCCTTCGGTACATTTTGAGACGATTTTAGAAGAGATTAACAAACGAGACACTCAAGATGCCAGTAGAGCGCTGTCACCTATGAAACCAGCAGCAGATGCAATCATCCTCGATACCTCCACTCTCTCTATCGATGAAGTACTAGAAAAAATTATCCAGATAAAACAGCAAGCAGGTTACAAACAGCCATGAGCTTCTTCTATGGGCTGTCAAGATCATCTCTGCGACTGCTCTTTTGGCTTCTCTACCGCCATCAAACGATTCTGCCACCAGAAGGATGTATCAAAAGACATCCTACGCAAGGTGCCATTCTTGCTGCCAACCACGCCTCTTTCCTTGACCCTCCGCTTATTGCGGCCTCGTGGCCAGAGCCCATTCACTTTTTGGCACGGCAAAGTCTCTTTCACAAGCCACTGCTCAGAGCCATCATCACGAGACTAAACGCCCATCCTCTTGGTGGAAAAAACGATGTCAGCTCGCTCAAACTTGCCTGTCAGCTGCTTCAAGAGGGAAAAACGGTCCTCGTATTTCCTGAGGGCACACGCACGCTCGATGGACAAGTTGGGGCCTTCAAAAATGGGATTACTCTTCTGGCAAAGAAGTCTGGCTGTCCCGTGATTCCCGCTTATATACACGGCTCATTTGACCTTTGGCCGCGAAAGCAATCACACCCCTCTTTGTGGGGCCATCGAACTGCTTGTGTTTTTGGCTCTCCTCTCTATTTCGAAGAGCACCCAGAGGTCTTTGCTGAAAGAGTACAGCAAGAGATCATGCAGCTTCGCAAAACTGTAGTTTCTCAGTAGTTTTGTGATCAAGTAGCTGCGGGTTTGCTTATACTAGATTTTCTCCTAGTGGCCCTACAAGAGCCCCTACAATTTTATTACCCAAGAAGCGCCAGCTATCAATCTCCTTTCGATCAATTTTGCAAGACCTTGCGGCGTCTTCTTTCAAAACCTCTTGGCAGTGTTTTGTAACTCGGCTATCTTTGATATCAAAGGCAATTTCATAGTCAAACATCGCGCTCTTCTTGCCCATGTTAAAGCTGCCAATCACTGTATGGGTGTCATCAAATGTGGCTACCTTTTTATGATAGAGTTGGCGAGGCATGCCATACTCATACACTTTATCTGCAAGCTCATAATTGGCCCTTCCTGAAAGAGTTGCCCATCTGCGGGCAAGAGAGGAGCTATCATCGCATCCGTTTACATGAGCTACCACCTTGACCCCCCGTTGTCGACTCTTGCTAATGGCCTGAGAAATTTTGGAGACAGGGTTAAAGAAAAGACTAGCTAACCGCACTTTCTGTTTTGCCTTTCCAGCCCGACGTGTGTAGAGTTGTGCAATTGGGTTGTTGCCTCGATGCTCAGGTCCTCCTACTACACATTTCATCCGCACATTCTGGATCACTCCATTTTCCTGCGTACATTGCGGACATACTGTCTTTTGACCTTGAATAG
>CAYOTQ010000084.1:315-6510 GCA_964406915.1 uncultured bacterium | reverse complement strand
GATTTGGCAGTAGCTGCTGCTAATTATCCAAATGGTCAATGCCGATAAAATTCCCACAAAAACGAGCAGATGCGGGTATTGCACAAGCTCTAAAAATGCCTCTTCTGGACCATAGCATGATGAAGAAAGACTGTCAGCACCAAGACCCACGAAGGCAAAAAATGGCAATAGAGAGAGACGCTGAAAAAATGATTGATCAAATTTTTTTGAAAATAGCTTCATGTTAGCCCTAGTTACGACAAATTTTTTTTATAACAAAATATTCATTGGCTTGCTATAGGAAAATTATGAAACAGATATTTCCCCATTATACACCTGAAAAGGGAACCCCCTTTCCACTTGGTGCCACATATATGCACAATGGCTGGAACTTTGCTGTCCACGCGCAATCAAAGCTTCTCTCTTGCGTGATCGCCCCCCTCTCTAACCCCACCGATCTACGCAGCTATTCACTCGACCCAGCTATCCACAAGACTGGCACAGTCTGGCATCTCTTTATCCCTAGCCAGGAACCCTCCATCTACTATGCCTTTGTGGATACAAAGGGACATCTCCTCTACGATCCATATGCAAAATACCTTCATGCAGGCCATATATTTGGTCACAATAGATATGCCAGCACACAGCCGATTGCCGTTGCTTGCAAGGAAAATCCTTTTGACTGGGAGTCTGACACCCCTCCAAATATCAAACGCTCTGAGCTGGTGATTTATGAAATGCACGTTCGTGGTTTTACTCACCACGCTTCAAGCGAGACGCAATATCCAGGGACCTACCTTGGGTTGATTGAAAAAATAGACTACCTCAAAGATCTTGGCATCACCGCTGTCGAGCTGTTGCCAGTGACAGAATTTAACGAATCAGAAGTGGCTCTGCCACGTTGCAACTTTTGGGGCTATTCTCCATTAAGCTTTTTTGCCCCAATGCAGCGATATGCAAGTAGTGATAGCCCGCTTGAAGCTGCCAATCAGTTCAAGCAGATGGTCAAAGCGCTGCACAAGGCAGGCATAGAGGTAATCCTCGACCTTGTCTTTAACCATACGGGAGAAGGCAATGAACATGGTCCAATAAAAAGCTGGAAAGGCTTTGCTGCCAGCTGCTACTATCTCAAAAACACCCACAACCACTTCTTGAACTATTCCGGTTGTGGCAATACCGTAAACTGCAATCATCCTATTACAGCCGATATGATTGTCGGTGCACTACGCCATTGGGCGGTTGAATTCCATATCGACGGCTTTCGCTTTGATCTTGCCTCCATACTTGCCCGGGATCAAGGAGGATCCATTATTCCTGCACCGACTCTTATTGAACGTATCTCTAAAGATCCAGTGCTCTCTCACTGTAAACTGATAGCAGAACCTTGGGATGCGGCCGGCGCTCATCAGGTAGGCTCATTTTATCAGATGCCATGGCAGACCCCTCATCAATGGATGGAATGGAATGATGACTTTCGCACTGTCATTCGCCGTTTTATTAAAGGCACTCCCGGCTATGCAGGACGTTTTGCTACAAAGCTATGCGGCTCTCAAGATCTTTATGGCCATGGAGGATCTCCTCTTACAAGTATCAACTACGTTACTAGCCATGATGGCTACACACTACGTGATCTTGTCACCTATCAACAGAAGCATAATGAAGAAAATGGCGAGGAAAATCGTGATGGCATGAATGGCAACGATTCCTGGAATTGTGGCAAAGAAGGGCTATCGACAGACCACAAAATCTCAGAGCTTCGCCTCAGGCAAATGAAAAATTTCTGGCTTGCCCTCTTTCTCTCAGCAGGCATTCCTATGATTCTTATGGGCGACGAATATGGACATACCAAAAGAGGCAATAACAATACCTGGTGTTTGGATACTGAGAAAAACTGGTTTTTATGGGATGAAGCTCAGCAGGCTTATGAATTCAGAGATTTCTGTAAAAAAATCATCCGGCTACGAAAGCACACACCCACATTTTGCAGGGCAACATTTTATCAGCCAGGCGAAGTAGAATGGCATGGTATTCAACCAGGCGTGCCAGATTGGAGTGCTGAGTCGCAGCTTGTTGCCTTTAGCATCAAAGACCTCTATGTGGCATTTAATGCATCTCCACACGCACAAAAGATCCACCTGCCAAAACTGAGCGACAAAAAGCATTGGCATCTCTTTGTAGACACAGGGCATCCTGCAGAACAAGAGGGCAAGCAGCTACATAGCCTCATCAATCTCAAGTCCTATTCTGCCTGTATCCTTCAAAGCTTCTGAGCGTATTTTGCAAAAGCATGGCAATTGTCATAGGCCCCACACCTCCAGGCACAGGAGTAATAGCCTGCACTTTGGAGATTGCAGCATCAAAATCTACATCACCAACAAGACGCACTCCAGACTTCCTGCTTGCATCCTCAATGGTATTGACCCCCACGTCGACAACGACAGCTCCTGGCTTTATCATATCTGCAGAGATAAAGCGCGGCTTGCCTATGGCTGCTACCAAAATATCTGCAGAAAGGCAAATATCCCGAAGGTTTTTTGTGTGGCTATGAGCTACTGTGACCGTGGCATTACAGCCAGGTGCATTTTGCATCAACAAGGCAGCAAGAGGCTTGCCCACAATATTACTTCTTCCCACAATAACTACATGCCTGCCTTCCACCTCTATTTGAGAGTGCTCAAGCATGACTTTAATGCCAAGCGGCGTACATGGAACAAAGCCTTCTCTATTACCGAGCAGCAGCTTGCCAACATTATCGGGATGAAACCCGTCGACATCTTTACGAGGGTCTATACGTTGCAATACAGGCAAAAGGTCTACAGATGGCGGCAGCGGCAGCTGCACCAAAATCCCGTCGACAGTTGAATCGTCGTTCAATTGATCGATGACAGCAAGCACTTCAGAGGTGCTCTTAGGGGCGATGTGAATCACCCTTGAAGAGATGCCAACCTTCTGGCAAGTAGAGACCTTTTTTGAGACATAGGAAAGAGAGGCCGGATGATTTGTCGTGAGTAATGCCACAAGACAAGGTGGACGACTTTTTTGCTGCTCCAAACGGGTTTTGATCTCTTCTTGAATCACAAGCGCCAGTTGCATGCCGTCTATTATCTTTGCGTTTGGTATCATTCTTGTCCACGTCTCCTTCGCCACTGATAAGAATATAGTCTCCGCAAATATGGCAAAAGAGTAAAGATCACCCAGGCAAAACAGGCATCTGCAAATGCCATCATCACACAATCAGACAATGAACCCAAAGGAAGTTCTAATAAAAGAGCAATCAGTCCCTGGATTAGGCTGCAGAGACAAGAAAAGGCAATTGCCATTACAAACATTGCCACACCAGAGTCACTAGAAAAATAGTATTTCCAGTCATATAAGATCCAGCAGGCAGCGCTATAAGAGAGTCCTAAGAAGCCAAAACGAGGTGTCAACTGGATGACATCGCATAGAAGACCGGTGAGAAATGCCGCTAATATTGTCCGACCAAGAGAGCCTCGATACAGCAATAGAAGAAGAGGGGCCACAAAAAAATTCAGCGGCAGCGAGGTAAACAACAAACAGGCAATAGCTATACAAAAGCTTCCTATGATGGAAGGGAGGCTTGTGAGCATGCAGCCTCACTTGTATAGACAGGTTCTTGGCCTATGCTCAGATAGTCAAAACCAAACTTTGCCATTTCTATAGCACAGTATTGGTTGCGACCATCAAAAAATGCCTGGCCACGCATAGTCTTTCGTATTGTTTCAAAATCCAGAAGACGAAATTGCTTCCATTCTGTCATCAATACCAATGCGTCTGCTTGATCAGCAGTTTCGATCTCATCACGGCACCAGGTAATCGCCGGATGATCGAGAAATATTTTTTTTGCATTTTCTGTCGCCACAGGGTCAAAAAGACGAAGATTGGCTCCTTCAAAGAGCATCTGCTGAATCAAAATAAGAGAAGAAGCTTCTCGCATATCGTCTGTGTCTGGCTTAAAAGCAAGGCCGAGGATGCCTATGGTCTTGCCTTGGAGCTGCTCTCCAAAATAGCGTTTGATCTTCTTGCCAATCAGCTGCTTTTGCTGGGTATTGATCTCTTCGATTGCATCCACCAGAGAGGTGGAAAGGCCACAGCTTGCTGCCATATGGCGCAAAGCCTTGAGGTCTTTTGGAAAACAAGAGCCCCCAAAGCCAGCACCTGCCCATAAAAAGGCATTGCCAATCCGCTTATCAGCGCCTATGCCTTTACGGATCTGCAGAATGTTGGCACCTACTGACTCGCAAAAGCCAGACAGCCAGTTCATAAATGAAATACGTAAAGCAAGCATTACGTTGGCCGCATACTTTGTCAGCTCTGCAGAAGCAGGATCCATGAAAAAGAGACGGTCGCTGCCCAACATAAACGGGCGATACAGCTCGCGCATAATATGGGCGGAGTTTTCATTCTCAGTTCCAATCACAACGCGATCTGGCTTCATAAAGTCTGCCACAGCAGAGCCTTCTTTGAGAAACTCGGGATTTGAGACAACATCAAAAGTAAAAGAAGCTGCGCGCTCTGCAAGCTCTTGAGCGACGATCGAGCGTACACGTTGATTCGTGCCTACTGGCACTGTAGATTTGATCACAATCAAAAGATCGTGCGACATCGATTTTGCAACCTGCTGGGCTGCACGTTCTATAGACTTTAAATCACACGAGCCGTCATGCGCTACAGGGGTATCCACTGCTAAAAAACAGACATCGGCTCCTTGCAAAGCCTCTTGATAATCGGAGGTAAAGCGAAGCCGGCCGGCCTTGAGACTTCGACGCACCATCTCTTCTAGCCCTGGCTCATAAATTGGAATCATTCCTTGCTGAAGCGCGTGGATTTTATCTTGGTTTTTGTCAAGACAGCAGACATGATTGCCCATCTCTGCAAGACAAGTTCCAGTTACTAATCCGACATATCCCGTACCGACAATGACGATATGATGCATCCAGTTTCCTCCGAGTCGGCAAAAGAATACTCTAAATTTAATTTTTTGTCGTCAATAAACTATACCATCGATGAATATACTTTCGAAGAAAGACTCTCACGGAATATCGTAATTTCCTTGGCCAAAGCGACGGAATGTAGTAAATGACGAAGGTATTTTTGCTCCCACTGCAAAATCTACAGAATAGCGATTTTCTGACTCTCGATGCTGGAAGTTGAAGGTCACACGCATCATCCCTTGAAACAGGGTGATCACATTCACCTCATATTCGTTGTAGTTGCGGGCATGCTTTCTGCCCCATCCATGACGTGTAAGAAATTCAAATGCCAACTTTGGACTTAGGCGAAGAAAAACATGAGGAAGTACTGTACTTCTCTTGTCGGACATCTCAGATTGTCGCAGTTGATGCTGCGAGCGGAAGGAATCGATCATAAAGTTTTCAGGATCTACTTTCCTCCACGAAAAGGCAGATCGATAGCGATATTCAATACCAAGAGCTAGATTCTCATTTACCGTAATATGAGCTGCTGTGTTGAAATAATCGACTTGGCTTCGCTTGGTATCCCATGCACTATTGACCGTATAGAGCATGCTTGATGTCGGCATCCATTGCAGATCGGCATAGAGCCATGGAATGCGGCGCCCAATAGTTGGCGTGTGAAAAAAGGACCTGGCATATAGATCCAGGTTGAGTTGCGATATAAAACTTCTTCTAGGTGAAAAGTGCAAAAAGTTTCTCAGTCCAAATCTGGCACTATTGCTTCGGTACAGACCGTCTTGCAGGTCAAATAAAAAGTGATGGTGGGGATTTACCGTGGGCTTTGTCACATAGTCGTACTGCACATAGGGCTCTACGGCTTGTTGACTCTGCTCTGAGCGCCTCACAAACCTCGTATGACATTCAATACCTGTAGATGCTATTGCAAGAAGCTTTGCATCATGCTGAGGGCTGTTGCCATAGCCAATCACTCGATAGCCTACATAAGGCGTCACACTCACAGGCTTCACGGTAAAGTTACGAAAGAGCTTCTGTACAAAATCGGCTCTTGTAGAGTGAAAATTATGCACATCTCGCGTATGTTTTGCATATTGGTAATTCAGATAGCCGGCGCTGAGGCGATTATCGAGAATCAAGCCCGTCTGGCCGAGCTGAATCGGGCGCAGGCTATAGCGAAAGAGCGGCAGCGTCTGCTTGACTGTCTGAAAGTCATTGATACGCACCTTTGTGTTGAGGTTGGCAATCCAATTACGCTCATGGCAGA